>NZ_LZTE01000061.1:0-71657 GCF_001665925.1 Gordonia sp. 852002-50816_SCH5313054-c | reverse complement strand
GCCGGGGCCGCAGAATTCGCCATAGCCAATTCTCTCAAACCACGAACCATAAACTAATTAACGACACGCGACACTAGCGTCAGCAGCACAACGTGTATGCCCGCTGCGGTGATGAGCGCGACCCGTTGCCGACGAATGCTCATCGCGAGGAGATAGGCGACGATGAGCCCGGTGACGGCGTATCCCGTCAGCACGTCGAACTCGGTGAAGAGGAAGTAGTTCACGGTGCCGTCGATGAAGAGCAGGATGGCGCGCCAGTAGTACTTGCCGGGCCACCTGTGCCCGCGTCTGGCCGCGGAGCGTTGCTGGATGGCGAGCCCGACGCCGAACATGATGGTGAGCAATCCCAAGAACTTGCCCTGGGTGATCTGCTGCAGCACGGACTGCACGGTGCCCCAGGTGCCCGACGCCTCGTTGGCGCCCAGGATGTAGCCGATCAGGCCGTCGACATTGGTGAAGATCCAGATGTTCGTGCCGAGGGTTCCCAGGATTGCGATGCCGCGCAGGACGTCGAGGGAGACGTGTCGTCGTGTGTCGCCCATGCTGTGCTCCAGTCGTCGGAGTAGGTGATACGAGTGTGCTACCAAGGCTTAGTGGCTTAGCTAACACGAGTGAGCTAGCATAAGTCAATGCCCAAGCTGATCGACCACACCGAGAGGCGCTCCGAAATAGCTGAGGCGCTATGGCGGATTGCGTTGCGGGAAGGGGTATCTGGCGTTTCGATTCGCGAGGTTGCCGCCGAGGCGGGCATCTCTGCGGGTTCGCTGCGTCATGTATTCGCCGACAAGGAGGAGTTGCTCGAATTCTCCATGCGGTTGATCTACGACCGCGTCGCGGCACGGATTCAGGATCGGGCACGCATCCGCGATCCGCTGCGCCGTGCCGATGCCATCCTGGCCGAGCTACTGCCGTTCGACGACAATCGGCGCGTCGAGATGCATGTGAACCTCGCGATGGTGACGGAGTCTGTGGCCCATCCCGGCCTGGCGACTGCGGCGGTGGAGGCACACGAGGGTCTGCGCGCACTCTGCGTGCGGGTGCTCTCAGATCTGCGCGAACATGGTCTCGTCGACAGCGATCGCGATCTGGACGCTGAAGCCCTACGACTGCACGCCCTCATCGATGGCCTCGCCATGCACCTCCTGCTCGCGGGCACCGATTCCCGAGATCAGACCCGCGCCGCGGTGAGCGAGCATCTCGCCTCGCTCAAGCACCCGCAAACGCCCTGAGGCGTGGCGAGGCGGCCCTGCACGGCACCCCTGTGACCAGTCGTTTTGTCCTGACGCGAGTCGATACGCTAGAGTCAGCGTTCGGTTCTGGTGCTGTTCGCGGCGCCCGGATCACGAGCAATCCCCCATAGCTCAATTGGCAGAGCATTCGACTGTTAATCGAACGGTTACTGGTTCGAGTCCAGTTGGGGGAGCAGAGTTAGAGCAGGTCAGGCCCGGTATCCGCCGGGCCTTTCTTGTTTTTGGGGCCATAACCCCCTTTTTTGTCCCCCGGCACCGCGGGATTCGACCAAAGACCCTGGCACCGGCGTTGTGCTCGTTCTAACGTAGATCGCGACCAAGCTTCCGTCGAAGCGCGACGGAACTGTCGAGGAGGTCAACGCCATGTCAGCGCATTCACCGCTCTTCTACGTCCTTCCCGGTCTGGCAATCGCAATGGGACTCATCTTCGCCGCGGCAGGTATCGGCGACATCGCCAACTACGGTGGCGGGGTCGCCGCATGGCTGTACACGATCTTCGGCTTGGCGGTCGTGGTCGTCGGGGCCGGCGTGGTCGCAGTCGGCAAGGGCGGTTCGTCGGAGTAGCGTCCCGCCCGGCGGGAATTTTGCGGGTGTCCGATTTGCTAGTATGGACATAGTCAATGCTGACACCCGGACGAGGCGCGCCGTACCCGGCCAGCGACAAGACGGCGCTCGGAGGTTCGACGTCTCGTGTCGTGGATCGTGTTGATCATTTCTGGTGTGCTGGAAGCTGTCTGGGCTACTGCTCTCGGCAAGTCCCAGGGGTTCACCCAAATTGTTCCCACAATTACTTTTGCCGTTGCGCTGATCGGATCGATGGCCGGTCTGGCTTATGCGTTGCGGGAGTTGCCAACTGGCACCGCTTACGCGATCTGGGTGGGCATCGGTGCCGCGCTGACAGTCACATACGCGATGGTGACCGGCGCGGAATCGGCGTCACTTGTCAAGGCGGGCTTGATCTTTCTCATCATCGTCGCAGTGGTCGGGCTCAAGCTCGCCCACTGAGTGCTGGTCCGCCCAGCTGGGTGCCGACGCTCGGCGAAGGAAATCACTAGCCTCGGGTTCATGGCGATGAACAAAGAAGAACGGCAAGCATTTCTCGCGCAGCCGCACATCGGCGCGCTCTCGATAGAGGCGGGTGCCGACCGCGCGCCTCTGGTGGTGCCGATCTGGTACCAGTACAGTCCCGGCGGCGACCTGTGGTTTCTGACAGGTGCGGAGTCACGCAAGATCTCGCTACTGCGTGCTGCGGGGCGCTGCACGGTGATGGCCGAGGTGCTGTCTCCGACGATCGCGTACGCCGCGGCGTCGGGTCCGGTGATCGATATCGTCGACGGAACCAAGGACGATCTCACCGAGATGGCCGCGCGGTATCTGCCTGCCGACAAAGTCGCGGGCTACGTCGAGTTCGCCTCCTCCGAGCACGGTTCACAAACGAAAGTCGTTGTGCGGCCGCAGCAGTGGGTCGCTTCAGACCTGGGTTCGATCTGAGTCGGTCGTACCCCAGATGCCGCTTTGTTCGAGGTGGTGCGTCAAACGTGCTGCGCCATCGATGAACTGGCGACGCGTCTGCACCACTGCCTCGTCGATGTCGCCCGACCGGTAGGCGTCGACCAGCCGTTCATGGCTGTCGACCGCCGTGTGGCCCCACTCGGGGTCGTTGGCATAGAGCCGCGCCGGTGTGTAACGAGTGGCCGCGAGGAGGAACCATGCCAACTTCGTGCCTCCCGCGATGACGTTGTGCGCGCGGTGGAATTCGAACTCGGCCTCGATGACGCCGTCGTCGTCGCCACTCGCGACAGCCGCGCGCAGTCGTCGTGTCCACCACTGCAATTCGTCGAGATCGTCGGATGTCACGGCGGCTGCGGTGCGCAGCGCGATCCGCACCGCGATCTCGCCCTGCAACCAGAACAGGTCGTCGACGTCGACGCGGTCCAGCGTGCCCACACGGTATCCACGGTGCGGCTCGAGGTCGACCATGCCCTCGCCACGCAGGGTCAGCAGCGCCTCGCGCACGGGGGTCACGCTGACACCCAACTCGGCCGCGACGTCGTCGAGTCTGATGAACTCACCCGGCCTGATGTCGGCCGTCATGATGCGGTGTCGCAGGTGTGCGGCGACCTCTTCGGACAGTTGAGGGCGCCGAGGAATCCGCCGCGGCGCCCTCGACCCGTCAGAGTCCGAAGGTCTTGCCGATGATGTCGCGCTGGATCTCATTCGTGCCACCGTAGACCGTCGAGATGATCGCACCACGCATCAAGCGCTCGGCGTCGAATTCCGTTGCGTAGCCGTAGCCGCCCATCATCTGCATGGCATCGATGGTCATGCGCTTGGAGGTTTCGGTGGCTTTGAGTTTCGCCATCGACGCCTCGCGGGGGAAGAGTTTTGTGGGGTTGTCGTCCGCGAGTTGAGCCACCGAATAGACGAGTTGCTTGGTGCACTCGATCTCGGTCGCGAGATCGGCCATGCGATGCCGCAGAACCTGGAACGACCCGATGGGACGTCCGAACTGTTTGCGCTCGGTGATGAACGCCAGGGTGTCGGCGAATGAGCGCTCGGCCACACCGAGTTGCATCGCTGCGAGGATGAGTCGCTCGGTGTTGAGTCCGGCCATCAGTTGATTCCAGCCATTGCCGACCTCGCCGACGACCGCGGAGTCGGGCACCCGACAGTCTGTGAAGTAGAGATCGTTGACCTCGCGACCGCCGAGCGTGTCGATGCCCTTGATCTCCAAACCCGGTGTGTTGGCGGGGATGTGGAACTGCGTGATTCCCTCGTGCTTCTTGCCGGTGGTCGACGTACGGGCAATCAGCAAGATCGATCGCGCGAAGTGCGCATTGGAGCACCAGGTCTTCTGTCCGTTGATGACCCACCCGCCGTCGACCTTCTCGGCACGGCAGGTGAGGTTGGCGACGTCGGAACCCGCCTCGGGCTCTGACATCGAGATCGAGAGCGCGTCACCGTTGACGACGCCGGTCAGGACTTCCTTCTTGAGCTGGTCGTCGGCGAACCGGTTGTAGGCCAGGGCGGTGATGAAGGTGGGGCCGATCCCGCCGATGGGTGCCATGCCACGCATCGCTTCTTCGAGCAGGATGCACATCTCGACGTTGCCCGCGCCCGACCCGCCGTAGGTTTCGGGCAGCATGATGCCGGCCCAGCCGAGGTCGGCCATCTTCTGGTAGAGCTCGCGCGAGTGCAGCTCCGTCCCGTCCTTGGTGTAGCGATTGCGCTGGTCGCGGGTCCCGACCTCGCGCTGGCAGAAATCGGCGACCGACGTTGCGAATGCGCGCTGTTCTTCAGTGAAGTTCACTGCTGTCCTCTCGATTGGCGAAGCCTGTAGGCGACCTGGCCAAGATCATATATGTGATATGTCGGGCCGTGGTCTGGACCACACATTCGATGGCTAGATTGGTTGCCATGCCCAAATCGCGTATCCCGTCCGACGACGGCGTGCAGACCGACGTGGCGCGCACGTCGGGCGCCGACGTTTCGCCGCTCGACGGCGATGAGTTCCTCGCGGCGAATCGCAGTAGGCGTGAGCAGTTGCGCGCCGAGGCCGCCGACCGGGTGCCGCGCAAACTCGACACCACGAAGACCGGCGGCGCGCGAGCCGATGCAGAGGAGGCCGCCGGACGAGTGAAGCGACCGGTTCGTGGACGGGTACTCGTCGGAGTGCTGGCAGCGCTCGTGGTGGTTCTCGCGATCTCGACCGGAGTTCTCGCGTACCTGTACGCGCAGGCAGATCGCCGAGTGTCCGACGCCGGACCGTCGGATGCCGATCGCACAACGGTCCTCGACACCGCGCGTCGCTACGCCGTCGAGCTGACCACCTACGATCCCGCCGACTACGGCGATCTCGATCGTCGAATCACGCAGATATCCACCCCGGAGTTCGGTAAGACCTACATCGCGTCGTCGCAGGATGCGCGCAAGGGCAACGCGAACGCCAAGGGAGTGTCGACGGCGAAGGCGCAGCGTGCGGGGATCGAATCGATGACTGCCGACCGTGCGGTGGTCCTCGTGGCTTTGGATCAGACGGTGAAGTCGTCGGAGATCGCCGCGCAGGTTCCCGACGGCATCCCGTACCAATCGCGTGTCGAGATCACGCTCGCCAAGCGGAACGGCACGTGGTTGCTCGACGATCTGGCGACCGTCTGACATCAGGCAGCCAGCACGTCAGCGCTGCTGTGGGCCCTGCTGGGGGCCTTCGAGAATGGCGCAGCCGATCGCGGTGACCTGCTCGGCGGTTGGTGGGCGGCGTAGTCGAAGCAGATCCGAGATGGCGTTCAGTGCCGCGTGCACGAGGAAGCGGGCCTGTCCACGACTGATCGCGTCGCCACGGTCGCGCGTGACCCACGCGGCCCACTCGTCGACGTTGGCGCGCTGCTGGCGTCGCAACGCACTGCGCTCCGACGGGGCCAGGTGTCCGATCTCGCTCAGGTATACCGTCACAAGTGCGGTGTCGCGCACGAAGAGTCGTACGTAGCGGGCAACGAGCGACTCGAGCGCTGCGCGGCTGGTCGTCGACGCCGCGAGTGCGTCGGAAGTGGCGGCACTGACGCGGTCGGACGCTCGCCAGAATGCAGCCGACAGTATCGCGGACTTGCTCTCGAAGTGGCGGTAGACGCCGGATGTGGGAACGCCTGCGGCAGCGGCGATCTCGTCGATCGTGACCTCTCGGAAGCCTCGTGCGGAGAAGAGCGAAATCGATTCGGTGAGTATGAGCTCGCGTTTCGACGCCGGCGCCAGCCCGGACGGCGGGCGCTGGACCGAGGCGTCGACGGCGAGCAGCGGCGCGACGTCGGCCAGTGAGAGCGCGGTTGCGACGAGTAGTCGGCGAATGTCGCGGTCTGCCAAGGCGGTCCGATGTGTGGTCGGACTTGCCACGACACTGATCATCGCCGCGACGAGAAGGTCTGCGTGTGGGCGGGGGATGTTCGGCCGTGCATCGAGAAGCGCTGCGCGGATTCGCCGATGCTGTTCCATTAGAACGACTTTCACCTTCGTGGCGTCATCGCCGTCGAGGTAGCGCTGATCCCAGCGGTAGAGGCCGCCGGTCCTGCGGTGGTCGATGGCCGACTGTGCGAGAGCGGTCAGTGCCGACTCGAGATCGCTCTGCGATGTCTCGAGCGCCTCGGCCAGCACGTCGGCGAGCAGTCCGGTGGCCTCGGCGAAGAGTGCGTATTTCGTCGGGAAGTGGCGGTAGAGCGCGGGGGCGGAGATGCCCACGAGGTCGGCGATCTCCTCGAGGCGCACCGCGTGGTATCCGCGGTCGCTGAACTCCTGTGCCGCGGTACGCAGAATCAGCGCTCGGCGGTCGGCGGGGCGTCGACGTGGCGGTCCGTCGATGTGTGTCGGAGGGTGGTCAGTCGAGGGCTGACTGCTCATCGGTCCAGAGTAGAGCGAGAGCGCCTTTGTCAGAGAACAAATTGATGAATCGTCTAAAACGTGTGGTAGCGGCGTCGTACGAGTTAGCTAAGTTAATCGCGATTCCTGTGGTCTACATCTCATCGGCATGTATGGTGGCGGCATGATCACGCGACCGGCGAGCGATGGGGTGGGCTGTGTCTGACAATCGGGCGACCGGGTCTGACAGTCGGGTGACTGGTGGCGCAGGGTCTGACGCCTCGATCGCTACCGGAATCAGGACCGAGGTCGACGATCGGGGGATCGCCCGCGTCACGATCGATCGTCCGGAACGGATGAACGCGCTCAACGGAGACGCCTCGAGCGCGCTGATCGACTTCCTCACCATCCGATGCTCCGCGGACGACATACGCGCGGTGATCATCGACGGCGCCGGGGGACACTTCAGCACCGGCGCCGATATTCGCGACATCGCTGCCCGGGCGTCGGAGAACGGCGGCATCGACGAGCGGAGTGCGGCATCCGTGATCGGCGGAGGGTCGGCGTTGGCTCGTGCCGTGCGCTCTGTCGAAGTCCCGGTTGTCGCGTCCGTCGACGGCGCCGCGGTCGGGATCGGTGCATCGCTGGCGTTCGCCTCCGACCTCATCTTCGCCACCCGACGTTCCTACTTTCTTCTGGCATTCACCAACATCGGACTCATGCCCGACGGCGGCGCGACCGCGACGGTGTCGGCCGCGATCGGTCGGGCGCGCGCCAACCGGCTGGTCCTTCTCGGTGAAAAGTTGCCTGCGCCAGAAGCATTCGACGCCGGCCTGATCAGCGGACTCGTCGACGACAGAACCGCGCTCGACGCCGAGATCGCCGGTGTCGCCAAGCGATTCGCGCAGAGTTCGACGCAGGCGTTGCGTCTGGCGAAAGCCGCGCTCGACGCCAACACGCTCGCGGGATTCGAGTCGGCCCTCGAACGGGAGACCAGTGGACAGACTCGACTGCTGCAATCTGATGAATTCCACGCGGCCATAGCCGCATTCACCACCGCACGCCGACAGTGACGTTGCGAACCAACGTCGAGAAATCCAAGGAGAGTTCCATGACCGCGACCGTCGCCTCGGGCCAAGACCTCAACACAGAACCGCTGCGGTCTCGCCGCAACCACTGGAACAACCAGGTCCGCAGGCATGCGCTGATGCAGCCAGACGCTCCCGCGCTCAAGTTCCTGGGTGAGACGACGACGTGGAAGCAACTCGACGAGCGCACCACTGCGTTCGCGGCGGCGCTGAGTCGTCGCGGCGTCGGTTTCGGCGACAGGGTGCTGATGATCCTGCTTAACCGCACCGAATACGTCGAAGCGATCCTGGGGGCCAACATCATTGGTGCCATCCCGGTGCCGGTGAACGTGCGGATGAGTCCCGCCGAGGTCGCCTACCTGGTGACCGACAGCGGTGCGCGAACGATCGTCACCGAGACGTTGCTCGCCCCACTCGCCGACGCGGTTGTCGCCGCAACAGGAGACGTCGATCAGGTGATCGTGGTGGGCGGCTCCGACAACACCGCCCACATCGACTACGCCGATCTCATCGCCGAAGACGCGTCCGACCTCCCGGAGATCGACATTCCGGAAGAGACCGTCGCGCTGATCATGTACACGTCGGGCACCACGGGAAAACCCAAGGGCGCCATGCTGACTCACACGAACATGCAGTCGCAGGCACTCACCTGCCTGCAGGCGCTGCACACCAGCCGTGACGACATCGGTGCCGGTGTTGCGCCGATGTTCCACATCGCCGGTATCGGAGCGATGGCGCCGCTGTTCTACATGGGCGCGACGTCGGTCATCCATCCGCTCGGCGCGTTCGACCCCGACCAGATGCTCGACATGTGCGAACGCGAGGCCATCACGTCGATCTTCCTGGTGCCCGCCCAGTGGCAGGCGGTTTGCGCGGCGCAGCAGGCACAACCACGCGACGTGAAGTTCCGCGTGATCAGTTGGGGTGCGGAACCCGCCTCGGACACCGTGCTGAACGCGATGAACGAGACGTTTCCCGACGCGCTCAACGTCGCGGTTTTCGGACAGACCGAAATGTCGCCCATCACTTGCGTTCTCGACGGCGCCGACGCGCTGCGCAAGATCGGGTCGATCGGCAAGGTGGTTTCGGCGGTCACCGCGCGCGTCGTCGACCCGATGATGAACGACGTCGCCGACGGCGAGGTCGGGGAGATCGTGTACCGCGGGTCGAACATGATGCTCGGGTATTGGCAGAACCCGCAGGGCACACAGGATGCGTTCCGCGGGGGCTGGTTCCACTCCGGCGACCTCGTGCGTCGCGACGACGAGGGTTTCCTCTACGTGGTCGACCGGGCGAAGGACATGATCATCTCGGGCGGCGAGAACATCTATTGCGCCGAGGTCGAGAACGTCCTCTACGGCCACCCGAGGATTGCCGAGGCGGCTGTGATCGGACGGGCCGATCCCAAGTGGGGTGAGGTGCCGGTCGCCGTGGTGGTGACGGTCGACGGCGCCGACCTCACCCTCGAGGAGATGGGGCCGTACCTCGACGAGAACCTGGCGCGGTTCAAGCAGCCCAAGGACATCGTTCTCGTCGAAGAACTACCTCGCAACGCGGGTGGCAAGGTCGTCAAGCCGCGTCTGCGCGAGAGCTACGGCAGCAAAGACGAGGGTCTGGCCAACTGATCTCGCCACAAAAGTAGAACACGTTCCATTTCCGACGAAAAGTGACTATCGTCTCAGTAGGGACGCCAGGCCGTGCCGGCACCAACGGCACGCTGCGCGTGTACGACAACAAGCGGAGGACATGAATGAAGACCAAGGGTGCGTTGCTGCGAGAACTGAACTCGCCGTGGGAGATCGAAGAAATTGAGATCGGCGAGCCCAGGGCGCACGAGATCAAGATCCGGATGGAAGCCGCCGGGATGTGCCACTCCGACCATCACCTGATGACCGGTGGTATCCCGCTGGGCGGCTTCCCGATTCTCGGCGGTCACGAGGGTGCGGGTGTCATCGAGGAACTCGGCGAGGGTGTCACCGATTTCGAGGTCGGCGACCACGTGGTCCTGTCCTTCATCCCGTCCTGCGGCAAGTGTCCGTCGTGTCGGTCGGGGCTGGCGAACCTGTGCGACCTCGGCGCGCTGCTCCTCCAGGGAGAAGCGGTGTCGGACCACACCTTCCGTATTCACACCGCGAAGGGTGAGAACGTCTATCCGATGACGCTGCTCGGTACCTTCTCGCCGTACATGGTGGTGCATGAGGCATCGGTGGTGAAGATCGACAACGACATCCCATTCGAGGTGGCGGCTCTCGTCGGTTGTGGCATTCCCACCGGCTACGGGTCGTCGACGCGTAGTGGCGATGTCCGACCGGGCGAAGACGTCGCGATCGTCGGTGTCGGCGGCGTCGGAACCGCGGCACTGCAGGGTGCGGTGATCGCGGGAGCGCGCAACATCTTCGCGATCGACCCGGTCGAGTGGAAGCGTGAGCAAGCACTGAAATTCGGTGCGACGGCAGCGTTTGCGTCGATCGACGAGGCTGCGGGAGCGATTGCCGAGACCACACACGGAGCGATGTGCCGCAAGGTCATCGTGACGGTCGGAGAGGTACACGGCAAGGATGTCGACAGTTGGATGGGCATCACCGCCAAGGCGGGCACCTGCGTGCTGACCGGCATGGGCAACATGCTCGACACCGAGGTGACGCTCAATCTGTCGATGCTCACCCTGTTGCAGAAGAACCTGCAGGGCAGCATCTTTGGCGGTGCGAACCCCAAGCTCGATATCCCGCAACTGCTTTCGATGTACAAGATCGGCAAACTCAACATCGACGACATGATCACCCGGCAGTACCGGCTTGATCAGATCAACCAGGGCTACCAGGACATGCTCGACGGCAAGAACATTCGCGGAGTCATCCGCTACACCGACGAGGATCACTGATCGTCGTCTACCGGTAACGTAGGTCCCCGTGAGTGTTCTCGAGGCCCTCGATTCCTGGCCGGTCGACAATGTCGCCGCGGCAATCGTCACTCCCGAGGGGGTCGTCGCACACGGGGACACCGCCCGCATCTACGAGCTCGCCTCGGTCACCAAACTCCTGGTGGCCGAGGCGGTTCTCGTTGCGGTCGAGGAGGGCGCCGTCGAACTCGACGACCCGGCCGGGCCGCCCGGTGCGACCATCGCTCATCTCCTCGCGCACGCGTCGGGACTCGCCTTCGACAAGCGAGAGGTCGAGGCGCCGGTGGGGGAGAAGCGGATTTACTCGAGCGCCGGGTTCGAGGTGCTTGCCGAGACCGTCGAGGCCGCAACGGAGATTGCATTCGCCGACTACCTCGCCGAGGGAGTCTGTGCGCCACTGGGACTCTCGTCGACGACGCTCGACGGACCTGCCGGCCACGGAGCACGATCGAGCGTCGACGATCTTGCCGTTTTCGCTGCCGAACTACTGCAACCACGCCTGCTCTCGTCGGACCTCGCCGACTCGGCGCATTCGGTGTGGTTTCCGGGTATCGACGGCTTCGTGCCCGGCTACGGCAAGCACAAGCCGAACGATTGGGGCCTCGGATTCGAGATCCGCTCGCACAAGTCGCCGCATTGGACGGGAACACGTAACTCGCCGTCGACGTTCGGGCACTTCGGACAGTCGGGAACCTATCTCTGGGTCGATCCGGAGCTCGCCGCGGCCTGCGTCGTGTTGACGGACCGGCCGTTCGGAGCCTGGGCGAAGCCGCTGTGGACCGAGTTCAACGACGCCGTCGTCGACACTCTCGTCGCGGACGATTGACAACGGGCGGGCCGGTGAATCAGTAATTCACACCAATCACCTTCGGAAACTAGCGCAACACGTACAACATCAGGCACAATAAACAACACGAGTGTGATATCCGCTGTCGCGAGGTGTGTTGGGGAAGACGTTCCTCGTCGACAACGGAGGTGAACAAGGTGCGCAACCTGAATCAGTTTGCGGACATGACGACCGGAGTGGTGTACATCCACTCAGCGCAGGCTGCGCTGTGCCCGCATGTGGAGTGGGCTCTGTCGTCGACCCTTAATGCGCGGGCCAACCTGAAGTGGTCCGCGCAGGATGCCGAACCCGGCATGCAACGGGCAACCGTTGACTGGACGGGTCCGGTAGGTACTGCTGCGCGGCTGGCGAATGCGCTGCGCGAGTGGTCGTCGCTGCGCTTCGAGGTGACCGAGAATGCCAGCGAGGGCGTCGACGGCGAGCGGTTCAGTTATGTTCCGGGACTTGGCTTGTGGCGCGGATCGACGAGCGCCAACGGCGACGTGATCATCGGCGAGATGCAACTGCGCTCGCTGATCGAGGCCCAGCCGGACAGCGCTGGGCTCGCGGGCGAGCTCGAAGCTGCGCTCGGTACCGCATGGGACGGCGCTCTCGAGGCGTACCGCATGGGCGGCGCGGGCGCCGAGGTGACCTGGCTGACGCAACGCGTCGGTTGAACCACATCGGAGTTGGTGACCAACCTCCGATCACCGACCCGACACACTGATTCGGCCCCGGCAGAGTACTGCCGGGGCCGAATCGCGTAGGTGAGCGAGGGAGCGGTAGCGACCGATGCGGCCCGCAAAGTTGTCGGGCCGACCCCGGTCTGGACTGACGAGGAGCGAGGGAGCGTAGCGACCGGTACGCGTTGATTCGGGCACACGACGGAGCGAGGGAGCGAAGCGACCGATGCGGTAGCCAGCGTTGTCGGGCCGACCCCGGTCTGGACTGACGAGGAGCGAGGGAGCGAAGCGACCGATGCGACGAGGAGGGAAGACCGGGGACTAAGGCCCGACAACCAGCGGCGACGGAGTCGCCGCCAATCACAAAGGTATGTTCTTATGCCTCCCGCGCCGCGCGGGGGCGGACGCGAGTGCTTCGGCGATGATGCTGCGGGTTTTGGCGGGGTCGATGACCTCGTCGACGACGCCGATCGATTGTGCCCGGTCGAGTCCGCCCGCGATCTGTTCGTGTTCGACGGCGAGGCGCTCGTGGAGTGCGTCGCGTTCGTCGTCTGGCGCGGCGGCGAGTGCTTTCTTGTGGAGGATGCCGACGGCGGCTTTGGCGCCCATGACGGCGACTTCGGAGCCGGGCCAGGCGAATACGGCGGTCGCGCCGAGTGAGCGTGAGTTCATCGCGATGTAGGCGCCGCCGTAGATCTTGCGGGTCACCAGGGTCACGCGGGGCACGGTGCATTCGGCGAAGGCGTGCAACAGTTTTGCGCCGCGTCGAACAACGCCGTTCCACTCCTGGTCGACGCCGGGCAGGTAGCCGGGGACGTCGGTGATGACGATGAGTGGGATGCCGAAGGCGTCGCAGAGGCGCACGAAACGCGCGGCCTTCTCGGCGCTTTCGGAGTTCAGGCAGCCACCCATGCGCAGTGGGTTGTTGGCGACGACGCCGACGCTGCGGCCGGAGAGTCGGCCGAAGCCGATGACGATGTTGGGAGCCCACTTCGCTTGCAGCTCTTCGAAACTCGACACTTCGGTCTCACCGTCGGCGGCGAGTTGTGTGTCGAGGAGTTTCGCGACGATGGGGTGGACGTCGTAGGCGCGTCGTGGAGATTCGGGTAGCAGGGCCTGCAGGTCGGAGTCGCCTGCTTCTGCCTGCTCTCGGTTGAAGTGGCCCTGTTTGCCGAACGTCGAGACGAGTCGTCGTGCGCGCCAATACGCGTCGGGTTCGGAGTCGGCGGTGATGTGGCTGACGCCGGACTTCTTGCCGTGGGTGTGCGGTCCGCCGAGCGACTCCATGTCGACGGACTCGCCGGTCACGCTGCGGACGACGTCGGGACCGGTCACGAAGACACGTCCGGCGGGGGCCATGATCACGACGTCGGTCAGTGCGGGCCCGTATGCCGCGCCGCCTGCCGCGAAGCCGACGACCACGGAGATCTGCGGGATGTAGCCGGAGGCCCTCACCATCGCCTCGAACACTCCGCCGACGGCGTGTAGTGCTTCGACACCTTCGGCGAGGCGAGCTCCGCCCGAGTGCCAGATTCCGACGACCGGGGCCTGCTCGGCGATCGCGGTGTCGATGGCGTTGACGATGTGTGCGCACCCGACGATGCCCATCGCGCCGCCCATGACGGTCCCGTCGGTGCAGTAGGCGACGGTGCGCACGCCTTGAACGAGTCCGATCGCAGCCTGCACACCCGAGGAGTCACGCGGGTGGAGGAGCGTGAGGGCGCCCTCATCGAAGAAGTTGGTCAGTCGCAGCATCGGATCGCGGGGATCGACCGCGTCCTCGTGGCCGGTGATGGGGGCCAGTGTGGTCATCGCTGTCTCCTACTGCTGCGTTGCGAGTTGGGGAGGTGTGGTGGCGCCGACCGCGACGTCGACCATCCGGTGTCAGGTGATACATCGGAGACGTCGACGTCGCGGTCAGTAGCACTGACCGGTCGGGGTGCTACTCAGTAGCGACCGATGGCCAATGCCACGTTGTGTCCACCGAATCCGAACGAGTTGTTCAGGGCGTAATCGATCTGCCCATACCGCGACTCGCCGTGCACGACGTCGATGTCGCCGCACTCGGGGTCGAGGTTCTCCAGATTCAGCGTCGGCGGGATCACGCCTTCTTCGACGCTCTTGATGGTCAGCACCGACTCGAGCGCACCGACCGCGCCGATCGAGTGACCGAGAGCGGACTTGGGCGCGTAGATGGCGGCGTGATTGCCGATCGCCGCCGCGATACCCGCTGCCTCGGCGGTGTCGCCGATGGGGGTCGAGGTGGCGTGAGCGTTGATGTGGGTGATGTCGGAGGGCTGCAGGCCCGCCGTCTGGATAGCGCGGGTCATCGCCCGCGCGTTGCCCTGACCACTCGGATCAGGTGCGACCAGATGGAAGCCATCCGACGTGATACCCGCACCGAGGATGCGCGCGTGGATATGCGCACCGCGTGCTTTGGCGTGCTCTTCGCGTTCGATGATCAGCATGGCTGCGGCCTCACCGAAGACGAAGCCGTCGCGATCCTTGTCGAACGGGCGCGAAGCGCCTGCCGGGTCGTCGTTGCGGGTGCTCATCGCGCGCATCATCGAGAACGCCGCGATCGGGATCGCATCGATGTGTCCTTCGACGCCGCCGGCAACCACCATGTCGGCCTCGCCGAGCACGATGTGACGCCATGCGTGGGCGATCGCCTCAGCACCCGACGAGCACGCCGAGACCGGGGTGATGACGCCCGCACGGGCACCGATGTTGAGTCCGACGACCGCCGCGGGACCGTTCGGCATGGCCATCGAGACGGCCAGCGGCGACACCTTGCGGTAGTTGCCGGACTGTTCGATCGCCTTGACGGCGTCGACCATCGCGTCACCGCCACCCTGTCCGGTGCCGATCACAACGGCCAACCGGTCGGGATCGACCTCGGGCTCGCCCGCCTGCGCCCAGAGGCGCTTGCTCATGACGTGGGCGACGCGCTCGACGTACGCCATGCGGCGTGCCTCGATCCGGGTCACCTCTTCCGCGGGGTCCTTGACCATGCGGCCACCGACGCGGCAGGGGAGCTCACCGTACTTCGTGACGAAGTCGTCGGTCAGCTCACGAATGCCGGTTTCGCCTGCGAGAAGACCCTTCCAGGTCGAATCGAGGTCCTCACCGAGCGATGTCGAAGCAACCATCGACGTGACCACCACGCTGGGGAAGTTGCCCCCCAGCGTGGAGTAATCGCGGAGCGATGAGGTCACGAGCCGGCTTTCTGATCGGACGCGACCTGTGCCTGGATCGCGGCCGCAGCCTCGGGGTTCTCTGCTTCGAGCTTCTGGATGTACGAGACGGCGTCGCCGACGGTACGCAGGCCCGCGAGGTCCTCGTCGGGGATCTTCACGCCGTACTTGTCCTCGGTCTGCACGGCGATTTCCACCATCGACAGCGAGTCGATGTCGAGATCGTCGACGAACGACTTCTCCATGGTCACCTCGGACGGCTCGATGCCGGTGACCTCTTCGATGATCTCGGCGATGCCGGCGATGAGTTGTTCCTGGGTGGCAGCCACTGTGTGGTTCCCTTCGTTGTGCTTGTGAATGTGAACTCCGGAACATCGCTGGCGCGTGGCCACTGATGTTTGGACAACCGGTTCATCCGGTTTCCGGGGGTCGCGGATGAGCGCGACCGCTATCCAAGCTTGTCGACCTTCTCGGTCAGGTTTTCTCGGTCAGATCTTTTCGATGTCGGCGGGGACCTTGAGCGCCACCGAACCGACGCCCTTGAGTTCGCGTTTGGCGATCCCGACCAGCGTTCCGGCCGGCGTCAGCTCGATGATGCTGTCGGTGCCCGCGTCGCGCATGTAGGCCGAGCAGAGATCCCAGCGGACAGGTGAGGTGACCTGCTCGACGAGTTTGCTCAGGGCTTCTGTGCCCGTCGTGACGGGCTGGCCGTCGGAGTTGGACAGCAACGTGCGCGTGGGGTCGGCGGGGGTGATCGACGCGGCCGCCTGCGCGACGGCGTCGCGAGCCGGTGCCATGAAGCGCGTGTGGAAGGCGCCCGCGACAGCCAGTTTGCGGGTGCGTGCCTTCTCGGGCGGATTGGCGATGAGTTCGTCGATCGCTGCGACGTCACCGGCTGCGACGATCTGGCCGACGGCGTTGCGGTTCGCCGGGACCAGATCGAGCTCGTCGAGACGTGCGAGGACTTCCTGCTCGTCGCCTCCGAGGACGGCGGCCATCGTGGTCGGCTGCAGCGAGCATGCCTTGGCCATCTGGGCGCCGCGCACGGCGGCGAGCGTAACGGCCTCGTCGAAGGTGATCACACCGGTGATGGCTGCCGCGGTGAGCTCGCCGACGGAGTGGCCCGCGACGACAGCATCGTCGGGTAGCTCGTGGTTCTTGGCGTACTCGTTGAACGCCAGAAGCGCACTCGCCACGACGAGCGGCTGGGTGACCGCGGTGTCGGTAATCTCGTCGGCAGTTGCGGTCGTCCCGAGCCGTTCGAGGTCGAGTCCCGCGAGTTTGGACCAGATGGCCAGCTGGTCACGCGCGCCGGGAAGCTCTAGCCAAGGAGCGAGCATGCCGGGTGTCTGTGAGCCCTGTCCGGGCGCTAGCAAGGAAAGCACGTGACCAGAGAACACCCTCTGGCGTGAATTTGTGGGTGTTGAGGTCGATGAACCTTCACGAGAGTTTTTGTGGAGTTCCCACAATGGTGACCTCAGTGGCTACCCCATCGTCACCACTCTGAGATTCGTTACACAAATGTGCCCAAAACGCGTCTGCCTGCGAAAACGGTACGGAGGTCTTGTTAACGATGTTTCTCATGTGGCTCGTGACGATGATTCGTTCTTGAAGTGTGTCAAACGTCCTACTGTGGCGGCGATTCGTAGGACATAGCCATCTCGGGAGTGTGTTGGATCACGTCCGGTCAATTCGGCGACCTTCTTGAGGCGATAGCGAACAGTATTTGGATGAATGAACAGTTCGCGTGCGCACGCCTCCACGGAGCCGCCGGTGTCGAGATAGGTCTCGAGGGTCGTCGCCAACGTGGGCCCGCCCTTGGCGAGTGGCCGAACGAGGGTATCGATGAGTGCCGTGGTCGCCGACGGATCTCCATTCAGCGCGCGCTCCGGGAGTAATTCGACGCTGTGTACCGGACGCGGGGCGTTCGGCCAGCCGTCGACGGCGGCCATCGCGGCCATTGCCTCGTTGGCGCTCGCGTGGGCGGCGGTCAGATTGGGCATTGTCGGTCCTATGACGACCGGGGCGTCGGCGAAGTGATCGAGGAGCGCGCCGCTGAAGGCGTCGCTCGTCGCGATCGGTCCGCTGACGATGGCCACCAGCATCGACCCCTGCACGACCGACAGTGCGGCGCGGTCGTGCTGTTTGGCCGTGTTGTGGATGGCGAGCGGCACCGACACGTTCTGTTCCGGCGGGGGCGCTCCGATAATCACGGTCGCAGGCGCATCCGAGTCCCAGTTCAGGGCTGCCGCGCGCGACATCAACTGAGGTCCGCTGTCGCCGCGGACCACGGCGTCGACGACGAGCGCTTCAAGGCGCGAATCCCAGGCTCCGCGCGATTCCGCGGCCGACGCGTAGATCGACGCCGCGGCGAATCCGATCTCACGGCCGTAGCGCAGCACCGATTCGGTCAGGGCACGTAGTTGTGTGTCGTTGCGCGCGAGCAACGGCAGCCACTTCTCGAAGAACTCCATGGCGACGCGAACCATCTCGACCGTCTGAAGCAGCGAGATGCGTCGTGCGAGGTCTTGGGGAACCACCTGGAACGCCTGAACGGTGAACTTGACGTTGCCCTCGGGGTCTTGAATCCACTCCACGAAGTTCACGACGGCGGTCTGGACGACCAACTGCACGCTCGCGCGCTGTGCGGCGTCGAGGTCGGAGAAGTACGGCAGCTGATCGGCCATCGAATGCACGGCCTCGGTCGCCAGTCGGCCGCTGTACTGCTTGACGCGGCGCAACAGTGTGTCGGGCAGTGCGTCGTGAACGGTTGCCGGTGCGGGCACATGAGCGCCCCGCGCGCCGAAGACATCGACGGGCGGGGGCGTCATGTTGGGCTCGGACACACCCTCAATGTAGTCGGGCTCGATGGGCTCAGGGTCCGACTATCGGGCGGACCCGAGGAGAGGACCCTGAGACGACGACCCTGAGACTACGCTGGCCCGACGTTCCTACGCGCTGCCGGTATCGGCGTAGGACACCTCGGCGGCGTTGACGTCGGTGATCCGATACTTCTCCGCCGCCTGAGCCGCCGTGGTGAACGGGATGTTCCCGTCGCGCGCCAAGCCGACCAGGGTTGCGACGACGATCGACTCGGCGTCGACGTTGAACACCCGGCGTGCAGCGGGACGGGTGTCGGAGAATCCGAAACCGTCTGTGCCGAGCGTCAGATAGGTCCCCGGCACATATGCGCGGATCTGTTCCTGGACGCCGCGCATGTAGTCGCTGACCGCGATCGACGGGCCGACGGTCTGCGCGAGTACCTCGGTCAGATAGGGCTCGGGGTGTGTCACGCCCGGTTCGCGCACGGCGGCGCGGTCGAACGAGATCCCGTCACGAGCCAGCTCGCCCCACGAGGTGACCGAGTAGACGTTCGCTCCGACGCCCCAGTCGTCGGCGAGTATCGCCGCGGCCTTCAACGCGTCGGGCATCGTCACGCCGGAGACGAGGATGTTGGCGTAGAGCTGCTTGTCCGACGGCGCCTGCTGGTAGAGGTACATGCCCTTGAGCAGGCCCGCGACGTCGAGGTTTTCCGGCTGCGCGGGCTGGCTGATCGGCTCGTTGTACACGGTGAGGTAGTAGTAGATGTTCTCCGGCTCGTCGCCGTACATGCGACGCAGCCCGTCCTGGACGATGTGCGCGAGCTCGTAAGCGAACGCGGGGTCGTAGGACACGACAGCGGGATTGGTTGCCGCGAGCAGCGGCGAGTGGCCGTCGGCGTGCTGGAGACCTTCACCGGTCAGCGTGGTGCGGCCGGCGGTCGCGCCGATGACGAAGCCGCGTGCCATCTGGTCGGCCGCAGCCCAGAAGCTGTCGCCGGTGCGCTGGAAGCCGAACATCGAATAGAAGATGTAGAGCGGAATCATCGGCTCGCCATGGGTGGCGTACGACGTCCCGACCGCAGTGAACGAAGCGGCCGATCCGGCTTCGTTGATGCCCTCGTGGAGGATTTGTCCCTGCGCGCTCTCTTTGTAGGCGAGCATCAACTCGGCGTCGACCGAGGTGTAGAGCTGCCCGTTGCGGTTGTAGATCTTGAGGGTCGGGAACCAGGAGTCCATGCCGAATGTGCGCGCCTCGTCGGGGATGATCGGCACGATCCGCTTGCCGACCTCCTTGTCGCGCAACAGTTCTTTGAAGACGCGCACCAGTGCCATCGTCGTCGCGACCTGCTGTTTGCCCGACCCCTTTGCCGTCGCTTTGATCGCGCCACTGAGATCGGGTTTGAGTGCTTTCGACGCCGAGCTGCGGGCCGGGAGGAAGCCGCCGAGCTGCTTGCGACGATCGAGCATGTACTGGATCTCCGGCGCATCCATCCCCGGGTGGTAGTAGGGCGGCAGGTAGGGATCCTTCTCGAGTTCGGCGTCGCTGACCGGGATGCGCACGGAATCGCGGAACGCCTTGAGGTCGTCGAGGGTCAGCTTCTTCATCTGGTGCGTCGCGTTGCGACCTTCGAAGTGCTTGCCGAGGGTGTAGCCCTTGATGGTGTGCGCGAGGATCACCGTCGGCTGACCCTTGTGGGCGAGCGCTGCGGCATAGGCCGCGTGGATCTTGCGGTAGTCGTGACCGCCGCGGCGGAGGCGCCAGATCTCCGCGTCGGACATGTCCTTGACGAGTTCCTTGGTGCGCGGATCGCGATTGAAGAAGTGCTCGCGAACGAAGGCGCCGTCGTTGGCCTTGTAGGTCTGGAAGTCGCCGTCTGGCGTGGTGTTCATGAGGTTGACCAGCGCGCCGTCGCGGTCGGCATGCAGGAGGGCATCCCACTCGCGACCCCAGATCACCTTGATGACGTTCCACCCGGCCCCACGGAAGAACGACTCGAGTTCTTGGATGATCTTTCCGTTGCCGCGGACCGGTCCGTCGAGACGCTGCAGGTTGCAGTTGATGACAAAGGTCAGGTTGTCGAGAGCCTCGGTTGCGGCGAAGCTGGCGAATCCGCGTGACTCCGTCTCGTCCATCTCGCCGTCGCCGAGGAACGCCCACACGTGCTGGTCGGAGGTGTCCTTGATACCCCGGTCATGCAGGTAGTGGTTGAATCGCGCCTGGTAGATCGCATTCATCGGGCCGAGGCCCATCGAGACCGTCGGGAACTGCCAGAACTCCGGCATCAACCGCGGATGCGGGTATGAGGGCAGGCCGCCGCCCTCGCCTGCGTGGCTGTGTTCCTGACGGAACCCGTCCATGCGGTCGGCGCTGATCCGACCTTCGAGGAATGCGCGCGCATAGATTCCGGGAGACGCGTGGCCCTGGATGAAGATCTGGTCGCCGCCGCCCGAGTGATCGGTGCCGCGGAAGAAGTGGTTGAAGCCGACCTCGTAGAGCGCTGCCGATGACGCATAGGTGGAGATGTGCCCGCCGACGCCGACGCCGGGCCGCTGCGCCCGGTGAACCATGATCGCGGCGTTCCAGCGGAGGAAGTTGCGGAACCGACGTTCGACGTCCTCGTCGCCGGGGAACCACGGCTCACCCTCGGTGGAGATCGTGTTGACGTAGTCGGTCGAGGTCAGCGATGGGATGGCGACCCGCTTCTCGCCCGCGCGCTCGAGGAGACGCAGCATCAGATACCGAGCGCGTTGGGGCCCTTCGGATTCCACGAGCTTGTCGAAGGACTCGAGCCACTCGCTGGTCTCCTCCGGATCGATGTCGGGCAGATACGACGCCACGCCCTCACGGATGACGCGTACTCGCTGGCTCTGCTGGCTGCCGACCTGATTCGACGCGGCAGTATTTTTCGACGCGTCTGCGGTCCCGCTTCCAACGTCGGTGTTTCCGGTGTTGGTGCTGGCTGCCTGTTCGGTCACGGTGATGCCCACTCCCTCGTTTGGCCTGGGCACGGTGGTGCCCGGCATGACGACAATTCGGCGACGGGTCGCGTTGGTGTGTGGACTCCGTCGTCCATCCATATCGTGCCCCATGTCACGTCGCTTGGCACCGGTCTGGACGGTCTTGCCCGGGATCGTCGATCCCGCCTGCGGTAGCGTTTCGGTGTTTGGTGCCAGATATGGGCAACGGCCGTCGGGGAAACAGCCGTGGGGGAGACATGACAAGAGGACTGCGCTGCCGTGCAACGGGCACGCGTCTGATGCTGCTCGCTGCGGCACTCACGACGTTCACGCTGCAGGGCTGTTCCGCAGTCGGGGGTAGCGCAAGTCCCGCACCGGGAGAGGCTGCGGCCTATCGATCTGATGTGTCGACGTCCCGTCAGGCGCAGTCGCTGAGGGCCGGAGCGGAACTCTGCGAGGCGTCGACGAAGTCGATGGTCGTGATGCTGCGCGGGTACAACGCGTTCGTCGCGCGGCTCAACGAGGTGCAGTCCTACGACAAGGTTGGCGACCTTGGAGACAAAGCCCGAGCCGCGATGATCGCGGGCACCGACATGGTCAAGCCCAAACAGACAGCCGAGGTTCCCAGTGACCTCGGGACCGTCGTCGCATCATTCGTGACCAGCAGCAGCGCGCTGGGCGATGTGATCGGCCGCCGGCAGACCGCCGAGTTGAACACAGCGTCGACCCGCTGGACGGGTGACAGGCGAACGGTGCTCGACGTCTGCCGCGCCTACCTTCCAACGCCTCCCGCGACATCGGCGACCGCGGCGCCGCAGTCGAGCCCTGGCTCATCGGCACCTGGCCCGTCGGCACCGGCCACATCGTCGCCGCGGCCGACGGGCTGACGGGTGCAGGATGATGGCCTGGTCCTCCGTTTGGCCCATCCCTGGTTTGGGTGATGTCCTCCGTTCGGCTGGTGTCGGAGTTCGTGTCGCTAGTTGGCGCGCGGAGTGTCCTCGTGTTGCACTGAGGTCCACTACGCTGTCTCGTAAGCTGAGAAGCGATGAAATCTGAAAACGTACCGGTAGGAGGTCGACACGCGGTGGTAGCCGCCACAGGGAGCAATGGCTCCGAGGGCAGCGGGGGCAGTGGCTCCGAGGGCAGCAACGCCCAGAAACTCGGGTTCGCGCCCGGAATGATGGTGCAGGAACTCGGTTGGGACGAGGACACCGACGACAATCTGCGCGCCGACATCGAGGACGCGATCGACGCCGAGATGCTCGACGAGGACGCGATCGACGTGGTCGACGTCGTATGGCTGTGGTGGCGCGACGACGACGGTGATCTCGTCGATCGCCTCATGGACGCCATCACACCGCTCGCCGACGACGGATACGTCTGGGTCGTGTCACCCAAGACCGGCAACCCCGGGTATGTCGATCCCAGTGAGATCGCCGAGGCCGCTCCGACGGCCGGGCTCACACAGACCAACGTCGTGAGTTTGGGTGAATGGTCGGGTTCACGCCTGGTGCAGCCGAAGGCGCGGTCCGGAAAGCGGGCATGAGCGACGACTCGACCTCCGAGGTCGATTCGGTTGCTCGCGCCACCGATGTGGCGACGACCGATGTTGTTCCAACCCAGCCGCAGGCCGTGTTGTCAGTCGGCGACGTCGCACCCGACTTCGAGCTGCGTGATCAGAACAATCAGCGGGTGAGCCTCTCGCGGTTGCTCGAAGAGCGTCAGGTGCTCATCGTGTTCTTTCCGCTCGCCTTCACTGGAACATGTCAGGGAGAGCTTGGTTTCATTCGCGACCACTACCATCGGTTCATCAACGATGAGGTTGCGACAGTTGCTGTTTCGATCGGACCGCCGCCCACACACAAGGTGTGGTCGTCGGCGCAGGGTTTCCTCTTCCCGATTCTCTCCGACTTCTGGCCGCACGGTGAGGTCGCGCGCAGCTACGGGGTGTTCGACGAGAGCCGTGGCTTCGCCCAGCGCGGGACATTTCTCGTCGGACGTGACGGCCGGATCGTCTTTCGCGACGTCGTCGGGCCCGGTGAGGCGCGGACCGAAACCCACTGGGAGATCGCGCTCGCCGCGGCAGCTACACAGTGAGCGGCGCCGAGTGACTTTGCGGACGGGCGTTACCCGCCGGAGCGTGGAACCACAGAACGCAGGACGACGATAGATCGCGCCCGGACGTGACATGTCGAGCCGACGATCGACGACGACGCGTCGGGTGCGAACGTGTCGACCACGACGTCCCACTTCTGTTGTGCGAGAACAGGTGCCAGCACGAAGTCGACGCCCCGCCACCACGAGTTCAGCAGGATGACGAAATCGTTGGCCGCCAGAAGCGTACGGGCGCCGGCCGATTGCGGTGGCCTGAGCGACCATGCGACGCTGCGCGCAGCCTGGTCCTGCCAGTCGTCGTCGGACATGGGTGTGCCGTCCGGGGTGAACCAGTCGGGTGCGTCGGAGAGTTCGACCGCCGGCCGGCACAGGGCGCTGTGACGCAGGCGTAGTGAGATGAGACTGCTGGTGAATGCGACGAGCGCGTCGTCGCCCGAGGTCCAGTCGAACCAACTGATCTCGTTGTCCTGGCAGTAGGGGTTGTTGTTTCCGCGTTGCGTGCGGCCCCGTTCGTCGCCGCCGAGCAGCATCGGCGTGCCCGCAGAGAGCAGCAGCGTCGTGAGCATGGCGCGCATCTGACGTCGACGTAGCGCGATGATGGCCTCGTCGTCGGTTGGCCCTTCGGTTCCGCAGTTCCACGACCGATTGTCGTCGGTGCCGTCCGAATTGTGGGAACCGTTGTCCGCGTTGTGTTTGCGCTCGTAGGACACGAGATCGTGCAGTGTGAAACCGTCGTGGGACGTCACATAGTTGATCGACGCCGCGCGGCGTCGGATGACCGTCGCAGGATTGTGACGACGGCCCCCGAAGATGTCGGCCGAGCCGGTCAGGCGTCGTGCCATCGGTGCGAGCAGGCCTTCGTGGCTGCGCCAGAAGTCGCGGACGCTGTCGCGGTAGCGGTCGTTCCACTCGCCCCATTCCGGACCGAATGCGCCGAGTTGATGACTGTCGTTTCGACCGACGTCCCAGGGTTCGGCGATCAGCCGCACCCGCGACAGCACGTCGTCCTGGCCGAGTACGCGAAGGAAGGTTGCGGTGGGGTCGAAAGGTCCACCACCCCAATCGTTTCGGGTGCTGTCGGTGCCCTGGCGCGCAAGGGTGGGCGCGAGGTCGAAGCGAAATCCGTCGACGCCCAGCGACGCCCAGTAGCGCAGGGAGTCGGTGACCATGCGCAGCGTCGTCGGATGCGCCACCGCAACGGAATTGCCGCATCCGGTGGTGTCGACGTACGAGCCGTCGTCCGGGTCGAGCACGTAATACGCGCGATTGTTGAGGCCGCGGTGGCACAGTGTGGGGCCGGAGTCGTCGCCTTCTGCGGTGTGGTTGTAGACGACATCGAGGATCACCTCGATCCCGGCGCCGTGCAGAGCATCGACCATGTGGCGGAACTCAGCGACGGAATCCTCACCCCGGCCGGCGCGGTCGGCGGCGCTGTAGGCGTTGTGCGGGGCGAAGAAGCCGATGGTGTTGTAACCCCAGTAGTTCGTCAGGTGCCGTTGGGCGAGTTCGCGTTCGGACACGCTGCGATGCACCGGAAGCAGCTCGACGGCGTTCACCCCGAGCGATGTCAGGTAGTCGAGTGCGGCCGGGTGTGCGAGTCCGGCGAATGTGCCTCGGAGCTCGGCGGGAATGTCGGGGTGGGACTGCGTGAACCCGCGGACGTGCACCTCGTAGATCACCAGCTCCGACGCCGGTCGGCGCGGGCCCGGTGTGGCGGCGGTCCGGGCTACCGCCGGTTGCTCGACGACGACGCTGCGCGGTACGAACGGTGCGGAGTCGAGCGCGCTGGGACGTGAGGGGTCGTCGACGTCGTGGTCGAGGAGCGCGTCGCAGTACTCGATGTCGCCGACGATGCGTCGGGCGTAGGGATCGAGGAGGAGTTTGGCCGGGTTGTAGCGCCGACCGCGCTCGGGTGCGAAGGGGCCGTCGACCCTGAATCCGTATCGGGTTCCGGCACGCACGCCGTCGACGACGCCGTGCCACACGTCGATCTCGCGCCCTGGAAGCAGCAGTCGGGTCTCGGCGCCGGCGTCGTCGAAGAGACAGAGCCACACCGCATCTCCGCCCGAACTGACGGCGAAATTGGTTCCGCGTTCGGTGACGGTCGCTCCGAGGATCGACGGATCTCCGGGGGAGATGGTCCCGGTCATCAACGTCCCTTCTCGTCGGTGAGGGCGGCGAGACGATCACGTCTCGGCGATCGCGCGACGCCGAAGGTGACGATACGGGAGCAAAGCGGTTGCGGCAGCCGTGCCGACTGGGCGGGTGCCTCTGGTAGACCGGAGAGATGAGTGCTCCCCTCATCGAACTGAATTCAGGCATCGAGATCCCTCAGCTCGGACTGGGGGTGTGGCAGTCGACTCCGGAGGAGGCGCAGCGCGCCGTCCGATTCGCGATCGACGAGGCCCGCTATCGACACATCGACACGGCTGCGGCCTACGGCAACGAGTCGGGCGTCGGCGAGGGCATTGCCTCCGCGTCGGTGCTGCGCTCGGAGGTGTTCGTCACGACGAAGCTCTGGAACTCCGATCACGGATACGACCGCGCTCTCGCGGCGATCGACACCAGTCTGCGCGCGCTCGGAACCGACTACGTCGACCTGTACCTGATCCACTGGCCGCTGCAGGATCGCGACCGACTGCTGCGCACCTGGGACGCAATGGAGAAGATCCTTGCCGACGGTAAGGCGCACTCGATCGGCGTCTGCAACTTCGAGCCGCATCACCTGCAATGGCTCATCGATCGCGGGGGAGTGCTGCCCGCCGTCGACCAGGTGGAACTGCATCCGCACCTACAACAACGCGAACTGCGGGAGTTCGCGGGGGAGCACGGAATCGCGATCGAGTCGTGGAGCCCGCTCGGCGGAACGTCGGGGTCGGGGTGGGGTCCGAACTCCAAGCCCAACACCGTCTTGACCGACCCGACGATCGGCGACATCGCGACCAAGTACGGACGGTCACCCGCCCAGGTGGTCCTCGCCTGGCACATCAAGCTCGGGCTGATCGTGATCCCGAAATCGGTGCACGACGACCGCATCAAGCAGAACATCGACGTGTTCGATTTCGAACTCGACGACGAGGACATGGCTCGGATCGCCGCTCTCGACGACGGTCAGCGGGTGGGCATACACCCGGACGAGATGAACCTGGGCGCGCCCGACTGATCGCGGCGACGAAACCTGCTCATTCGCACGCGACCCCGTCGCCGTCGCGGTCGAGCTTCGCGGAGTAGCCCGGCTGCCCGCGGTGCAGGGGCGCGACGCCGGCCGCACGTGCCTGGGCGCAGTTGGCGTAGGTGGTGCTCGACGGTGCGACCTGCGGCGGGGCCACGGCCTCTGGCGGTGCGGTCTGTGGGGCCGGGGCGGGCTTGGGTGAATCAGCTTCGGGTGCAGAGCAATTCGACAGGATGCGGATCATGGCCTGCTTCTCTGCCGCGGTCACCCACAGGTGGTAGTTGGCTTTGACCGCGATCTGCCGCTCGACGTAGGTGCATCGATACGACTTGTTGGGCGGCAACCATGTCGCGGCATCGCCGGCACCCTTGGCCTGGTTGGTGCGGCCGTCGGTGGCCTGCAGATTGCGCGGATCGTTGGCGAGGTTGCGGCGCTGCTCGGCCGAAAGCTGTTGCGCGCCTTTCTGCCACGCGTCGGACAGCGCGACGACATGGTCGATCTGGACCTTCGACGACGTCGCCGAGCCGCGCGTGAAAGCGATCGACGTTCGCGTGTACGGATCGTCGAGCGTTCCCGACAGCACCACACATCCGTTGGTTCCGGGTTTGAGGGTCACGCCGGACAGATCACGTCCGAGGATGTCGTTGCGGGTGTCGCACCCGTTGTGGCCGTCGGCGACCGAGACGTCGTCGGACCATGCCTGTCCGAATTGTGACCGCTCGTAACCGGTCTTCGGCGCGCGTCCCTTCACTGCGAGCGACTCGAGCGTCGTGCGCGCGCTCGACTGCGCCACCTGAGATGGGGTGACCGGCGCGGGCGCGGCGTGCGCCGTCGCGGCGGGGACCAGCGCGCTCGCGGCGAGAACGGTCACGGCGATGGGCCAGACGATGTCGGCGCGTCGGGAGGCGCGAACGTTCTGCGCGTCGTCGTGTTGCATACCGTCGTGCGGCAAAACGTCGACCGGCGCGTCTTTGATCAGCATGGCGGAAACGTATCAGCCGGTACCGACAGCGAGCCCGAGCGAGTGGGTGCGGAGGTGAGATGCCCTGATCACGCTGCTGGAATCACACTGCCGGGATGATGATGAATGTGTGCGCGCAAAGGGATTCGAACCCCTGACCGCTGGTGTGTAAGACCAGAGCTCTACCGCTGAGCTATACGCGCTCGACGCGTCGTCGGGCCGAGGCCTCGCGCGTCAACACACGAATCTAGCCGGTCGGCTGGTCGGAACCCAAACTGCAAGCCCCGGGCGGCCGAGCGGCACCGTAAATGTGTGTCGAATCGAAGGATGTGGGTGCTGCAGCACACACATCCTTCGATAAGACACACATCTACGACGCGGGTCGGCGGTGGAGGGCCGGAAGCGTCCTGGGGTCAGCCGCAAACCGGGGTCACCCGAAAATCGGCGGCAGGGCGAACAGAACGATCGTCGACCAGACGACGTGCGTGCAGATCGGTGCCACCACTCCGCCGGTGCAGCGACGCAGGATGGCGCACACCGCGCCGAGGAGTATCGCGGCGAATCCGAGCATCACGTTTCCGCTGGCCAGGGTCGCGATCGTGTAGACGACCGTGGACACGACGACCGGGTGATGCGGCCGCACCGCCGAGTACACCGCGCCGCGGAAGAACAATTCCTCGGCGGCGCCATTGATCAGGGTGATCGCGGTGACGACCGCGATGCTGCCGTAGTCGGCGAAGGCGAGCACGTTGCTGACGAGCTCGCTGAGCGGTCCGATCAGCTTGGTGAGGAATGCGCCGATGACGAACACCGCGCCCATCGCAACGCCCGCGACCACTCCGAGCGCAACGGCGCCCGACGTCGAGCCCTCGCCGTCGAGGGAGAACCTTCCGGCAGAGAGCCTGCTGGTGGCTATCGCCCCGATGATCCAGGTGGCCGCGAGGCCGAGCGTCAGCGGGTAGAACGCGGTGTCGCCGGGTGTCACCGAGAGAGAGACCCCCAAGAAGACGGCGCCGATGAGCAGGAATCCGACCACGGCGAGGCGACGGCGCGTCGAATAGATGGGTTGATCTGTGTTGCGGTCGACGGCGACAGCGTCGAGGAGTCGGGTCACCGACCGGGGCAGGGAGGCGGTCGACATCAGGGCAGGAACTGCCCGAGAACACGCCGGGCGACGAGCGTCACGCCCGCTACTGTTCCGATCACGCCGACCGCCGCGCCGAGTGCTGCGCGGCGGGCCCGCAGTAGGTCGCCGCCCGCCCAGTCGGGGTCGGTGTCGGCGAGGTGGTGCAGATCGTCGAGCTCGGAAACCGGACGGGGATAAGGCGACTCGACCGACGCGCGAATGGCGTCTCGCATGGTGGTGAGACCTCCGGTCGGTGGGGACACGAACTCGGTGATGCGGTGCTCGGAGGCGCGCATCGGATACCGCAGCGACGTGACCAGTTCTTCGGTCAATGCTGCTGGGGCTGGCGTGATGATGCCCCCGACCTTACCCGCGAGCCGGGTGCTGATCGACGGAACGCGCACGCGTAGGCGAGGCATGCGGACCGCGCGGAGATACTCGTCGAGGATCGATCGGTAGACGCCGGTGTCCGGGCCGGCGATGTCGTAGGAGCCCGCCGGTAGTGACGGGTCGGCGGCCGCGACGAGGTAGTGGATGACGTCGCGGATGGAGATCGGGTCCATCGGATTGTCGATCCAGCCGGGCTCGGGGATCACCGGGAAGCGGTCGGCGAGGTAGCGCAGGATCTCGAACGACGTCGAGCCCGCCCCGAGGATCACCGCTGCACGCAACCAGACGAGTTCGGCGCCGCCGTCGATAGCGAGTCCCTCACCGACGTCCGCGCGGCTCTGTAGGTGCGCCGACATCTCGTCGCCGTCGGGCACGAAACCGCCGAGGTAGATGATGCGGGGGATGCCTCGACTGCGCGCCGCCTGTGCGACGGCCCGTGCGGCGGCGCGGTCGCCGTCGGCGAAGTCGGCCTGCCCGATGCCGTGCACGAGGTAGTACAGGGCGTCGACCGGGTGGTCGTCGGGGCTGGCCGCGTCGATGGCGGCACGTACCGAATCGGCGTCGTCGACGTCCATCTCGACCGCGGTCACATCGTCGGACCATCCGTACCGCGACAACCGCTTTGGCGATCGTGACGCGACGACCACCTCGTGGTCGGACGCGAGAAGGGCGTCGACGAGTCGTGAGCCGACGTATCCGGTTGCACCGGTGACCAGGAGCCGCATTGTCGCCACACTAGCCAGCACACCGCGGCGTGGCCCACTCGTGATTACGGCATCACGGACGCATCACGGCGACATCGCGCGGGGGTCAGGCGCGGCGGTACCGTTCGGCGAGCTGCACATGGCGTTCCGCGACGGCCCGGCACTCGTCGCGCAGTGCCGCGGGTTCGAGAACCGAGAAGTCGGAGTCGAAGGCGTGTAACCAGCGTGCGATCGAGGTGAGCGAGGTGCTGTAGATCGTGAGCTCGCAGCTCGAACCATCGCCGAATTCGATTGTGCCCCAAGCATCGTCGACCATCTTCTCGACAACGGCCAGTGGTGCGTGAATGCGCACCCGCGCGGTGGCGGACCGATACGCAGCGCCGAGGCTGCGCGCCAGATATGCGGCGGCACCACCTTCGGGGAGTTCACGAGGGACGAAACGTGCCCCGTTGGGTGTCTTGACCGTCATGCGGTCGACGCGAAACGAACGCCAGTCGTCGCGGTCGGGGTCCCAGGACACCAGATACCACCGAGATCCCTTGCGCACCAGTCTGTATGGCTCGACCTCGCGTCGACTCTCGGTTCCGTCGTGGCGTCGATAGTCGAATCGCAGGCGTTCCGTGCGGTGGCAGGCGGTCGCGATGTCGGACAGCACCTCTGCGGCCACTTCGGTGTCGCGCGGTCCCTGCGGAAGGGAATCGAGCGTGAGCGCGTCGAGTCGATGCCGCAACCGTGAGGGCATCACCTGCCGCAACTTGGCCAGTGCACCCGAAGACGCCTCGGTCATATCGCTGACGGCGGCGCTGCTGATCGCGTTGAGTCCCAGCGCGACGGCGAGTACCTCCTGGTCGTCGAGCAACAGTGGGGGCATCTCCGCTCCCGCGCCCAACCGGTACCCGCCTCCGACACCGACTGTCGAGTCGACGGGATATCCGAGGTCGCGCAGCTTGTCGACGTCGCGCCGGACCGTCCGCTTGGTGATGTTCAGTCGCGTGGCGAGATCGTCGCCCGACCACTCCTGGCGCATCTGGAGTAGGGACAGGAGCTGGAGTAGTCGCGCAGACGAATCGAGCATGGGGTCATTGTTGCGCGCATTGCGGACAATTGTGGTCCGCAATGCGCTGATCGTGTCACTTTGTGTGGCGGGTGAAGAACTGCCAGATCAACGACGTTGCCGAGATCGAATTGCTCATCTGCCCGGCCTGTGACGGGCTTCCGGTGGAGCCCGGCCACACGTGCGCGCCGCCATTGACGCGGTAGTGGGTGATTTCGTGACCCGACGCTGCGCAGAACGGCCAGTCGATACGGGTGACGTAGCGATTGACCGGAAACTTGAGCGGCTGCGGCAGGCAACCGTCGCGTGCCGCCCACCCCGACAGCCAATCCATCACGGGCGTATAGGCGCCGCCGTGGCGAACGCCGCCGTCGTAGTGGATCGTTCGGTCGGCCGTGCCGTGGAAATCGATGATGGACGCGGGCGGGGCACCGGGACAATTCGGGCGCCCGGCGTCGTAGAACGCCCCGCTCACCACCGCGTAGGCGGCGAACTCGGCGGGCAGCCTGCACGCGAGCATCGCGACGAGTCCGCCACCGTTCGACCGGCCCGCCGCGTACGTGCGGCTCGAGTCGATACATGCCGCCGCCCGCATCTCGCGCAGGATCGTTCTGGTGAAGGCTATGTCGTCGGCGCGCGGCGAGGAGTACGGCGCCCCTTGCCACGAGACGAGCCATCGGTGCCGCGCAGTCCCTCCGGATAGACGACGATCGCGGGGAGCTGCGCGAGACCGGTGAACCGTGCAAAGGTCGCTGCGGGTTCGGCGTGCCCGTGAAACGCCAGAATCAACGGGTACGTCGACTGCCCGCTGTAACCGGCGGGCACGTTGACGCTGTAGGTGCGCTCGACGCCGCCGACAGTCGTCGTATGCTTCGACGTCCCCGGTGCGAGGCGGTGCGGCCCGGCGCAACCGGTGAGGTCGGCCACGTGATGACGTGGTTCGACGGCGTTCGCCGCCGGGACGGTCTCGGCAACCGAGGCAACAGCGACAGCGGTGAGAACGCCGAGGACGAGTGAGAGTGCAGTGCGCCAGGCACGGCGTCGGGCGGATCGCGGCACCCGGCAAGAATAGTGGGTCGGCGCAAACATCGGTGTGATCCGTCCGGGGGATTCACGTGCCGGCGCAGCCTCGCGGTGCAGTCGTGCCGATTCGGCACGACCGAAGCGTCTTGTTTGCGATGCTGAGCGCCATGATGGTGCGTCGCCCGGCCCACACACCGATCGGCAGGGGAGTCTGTGGGGTTCTTCGTCGGAAATACGCTGGCACACCGCTGATGTTGCTGGTGGTCGCCTTGCTCGCGGCGGTGTGTGCTCTTCCCGCCCAGGCAGGAGCGCAACCGCCTGGAGCGCATCCGTCGGCAGGTGGACCGGGAACCCTGCCTCCGGGATTCCTCTGGGGAGTGTCGTCGTCGGGTTTCCAGTCCGAAGGATCGTCACCGGACAGCAACTGGACACGATATGTCGCGGCGGGAAAAACCGACGACAAGGTGGGGTCGGCCGTCGACTTTCGTCATCGGTATCGCTCGGATATCGCGCTCGCGAAGTCGCTCGGTGTCACGGTCTTTCGGGTCAGCGTCGAGTGGGCCCGCATCGAGCCGAAGCCCGGAGTCGTCGACCGTCGTGAGCTCGCCTACTACGACGACCTCATCGCAGCGATCGTGAGCGCGGGGATGCGGCCGATGATCACCCTCGACCACTGGGTCTACCCGGGATGGGTCGCAGCACGCGGTGGGTGGGCAGATGCGTCGACTCCGCGGGCGTGGCTGCGGAACGCGCGATTCGTCGTCGACAGGTACGCACGTGCCAATCCGCTGTGGATCACGATCAACGAGCCGACGATCTACGCCGTCAACGAGTTGCGCATGGGTGGGCTTCCCGTGTCCGCGAGCGTGACGATGCGCGATCGGCTCATCGACGTGCACACCTCGATCTACCGATACATTCACCAACGCCAGCCCGGCGCCATGGTGTCGTCGAACATCGCATACGTCCCGACAGTCGAGCCGATCGTCGACGCCGCGTTCGTCGATCGGGTGCGCGATTCGCTCGACTTCATCGGCGTCGACTATTACTACTCGGCATCGGTCACCGATCTGAGCGCGATCAACGCGGCCACCGGAAAGAACTGGAACGCAACGGTATCGGCCGACGGCATCTACTACGCCCTCCGTGATCTCGCGCGGCGCTATCCCGGCACGCCCCTCTACGTCGTCGAGACGGGCATGCCGACCCAGAACGGCGCACCGCGCCCCGACGGCTATCGGCGCGGCGATCACCTGCGTGACCTCGTCTACTGGGTCGGACGGGCGCGCGCAGCCCACATCCCGGTCATCGGGTTCAACTACTGGAGCCTGACCGACAACTACGAATGGGGTTCGTACACACCACGATTCGGGCTGTACACCGTCGACGTCAAGACAGATCCGACGCTGCGCAGACAACCGACCGACGCGGTGGCGGCCTATCGCGACATCACCGCGCGCAACGGGGTGGGGTCGACGTATCGTCCGACTCGCCCCGCCCAGTGGTGCTCGCTGGTCGCCGCTCCCGCGAGTTGCGACCAGCCGGTGCGCTGACCCGCAGCGATCCGTGTGTCGGACAAGTGGTCATTGCGGTGAGTGAGACAGATTGTTAGTTTAGTCTCATGTCGGTCATGGAACGGCCCGAGGGCTCGGCGATACATCCACCATTGCGATTCCACTCGGCCGAGCGACGAGGTCGACGAATCGGACGCATCCTGAAGGTCTCCATGCGCCTGCGTGAGCCGACCACCGCCGAACTCGACATCATCGGTCAGCGCATGATGATGCGCGACGAACCTGCTGCCGCTCTGGTCCGGGCGATGCGCGCACCACGGGATTCGGCCGATCGGGTCAGCATGCAACAGTTCCGCGACGCGCTCGAGGAGGTTCCTGCCGATGCACCCCCGGCCCTGCGCGAGTTCTTCGCCACCGTCGAGAACACGCCCGAGTGGGTTGATTCCGACCTCCTCGAGCGAGGCGCCGGTGTGTACAGACGGCTGGGACAGAACGCCAACGATGTCCTCCTGCAACTGTCGTTGATCGGAGGCTATCGATTCGGTGGGCCTCCCGATCTCCTTGTCGCCACCGGAGGCCTCACCGGATCGACCGTCATGCGCAGGCTCGGCGAAACCCAGGCCTGGGGGATCGAGGTCGGCCGCCGTGGCGGCATGCAGCGTAGGGGCGAAGGCTGGAAACTCACGGTTCACGTGCGACTCATGCACGCACTGGTCAACCACTCGTTCGAGAACAACGGCCGGTGGGACGTCGCCCGTCACGGGCTACCGATCAATCAAGCCGACCTGGCCGGAACGCTCAGCCTGTTCAGCGGGACGCTCCTGATGGGTGTGCGGGCGCTGGGAGTGCCTGTCAGTCGCGAGGACTCTCGCGCGTTGATGCATCTGTGGAAGTACGTGGGGTGGCTGGTCGGTGTCGACGACGACTGGTTGTTCGACGAGGAGGTAGCCCAGCATCAGTTCAGCTACGCGGTGCTGTTGGCGCAGGGTGACGTCACCGACGCCGGAGCGCAGCTCACGACAGCGCTGGTCGATTCGCAGAAAGATCTGAACTACAAGTGGTTTCCCGCTGCGTCGGCAATCTACACCCGGCTCCGACTGCTCAGCATGCTGCAAGCTTTTCTCGGCCCTAGAGGAATGCGAGATCTGGGGCAGCGACAGGCACTTCCGTGGGCAATCGGTTCCGCGTGGCTGCGCAATACGGTGAACCACCGCATCATCGGCAAAACGCCGGTCGGCGAACGCTACCTCGAGTTTCTCGGTGCCAAAGCCGTTGAGCGCGCCCACTTTCGCCATTTCGGCGACCGCCAACCGCACCTCGGAGCCCTCGAGAACCGCTAGTGTCAGCGGTGCATTGACAGCCCCGCGCGCAGGCGCACAGCGCCGCAGGACCCGAAGGACGAGAACATGCCACTCACCGTCGTCGACAAGGACTCGATCACCGCGGCACTTTTCGCCGAGTGGTCCACTGTGCGGTCACTCGCGGCGCAACTGAGCGACGAGCAGTGGTCGGCGCCATCTGTGCTCCCGGGCTGGACCAACGCCGACATCGTTGCGCACATCATCGGCACGGAGAGCATGCTCGCCGGCCGGGATGTCGAGGCTGCCGACGACATCGCCTCGCGAACGCACGTGAAGAATCCGATCGGCGAACTCAACGAGCGATGGGCCGATCACTTCCGTGACAAGCCTCGGGAAGAGGTACTCGCCGCACTCGACGAGATCATCGAGGTGCGCACCGCAGCACTCACGGCGATGACGCGGGACGAGTTCGACGCGCAGACGGCCACTCCGGCCGGGCCCGACACCTACGGGCGATTCATGCGCATCCGCGTCTTCGACTGCTGGATTCACGAGATCGATCTGCGTGACGCCCTTGCCGACGGCGTGCCGTCCGATCCTGTCGCCGCGGGCGTCGCACTCGACGAGATCTGCTCGTCGTTGCCGTTCGTGGTGGGCAAGCGTGCGTCGGCGCCCGAGGGCAGCAGGGTTCGGTTCGAGATCGGTGGTGTCGCACCTCGTGACGCCAGGGTCGCGGTGGAGGGGCGTGCCGGGCTCGTCGAGTCATTCGACGGTGGCGACGACGCCGCGGACGTCACCCTGCGGGTCGACGGAGTCGACTTGGCCCGCCTGGTCGGCGGTCGGCGTGATGCGGATCCGAGCACGGTGCACGTCACCGGTGACGAGGGGCTGGCGAAGGACGTGCTCGCTCGGCTCGACTATGTGATCTGAGACGTCGAACGGGTTTTCTATCGGGTTTTGAGATATCGCATCGGTCAATTTTAGTTACCCAAGAAAGTGTCATCTGAACGATCGATACCGGGGGTATCGGGGGGTATTAAATACCCCTATCGCACACCTTGTTCGGGATCGCGAAGTTGCTTTCCACGCCCGAACGCTCGGGCTTCGCTTCCTGCAATCGTGCGTGCGGGTAGAGGATCGCTCAGCAGGGTGCGCACCAAGGTCGACGACGGACCGAGGTCGTCGTCGCTGCCCACGACGACGACGTTGCCGGTTCGACGTCCCTTGAGCATCGCGGGATCGGCGATCAGCATGACATTGGCGAAGACCTCCGCGACTGCTGCGGCGTCGGCGCGCACCAGGTCGAGAGTTCGCGCATCGCCGCAGTTGGCGAGATAGAGCCCGCCGGGAGTCAACACTCGTTTGACCGCCTGTACGAACTCGACGGTCGTCAGATGCGACGGCGTACGCGCGTCGGCGAAGGCATCGCGGATCACCACGTCCCGCGACCCCTCGGTCAGCGACTCGGTCACGGACCGCGCATCGCCGACGCGAATACGTAACAGCGGTGCGCGGCAGGTCGAACCACTCCCGCACCAATCGGGCGAGCTCCGCGTCGATCTCGACCGCAACCTGCCTCGCCCGCGGGTAGCGGTCGGCCAGGTTCCGGGGAAGCGCGCACGCCGCCCCGCCGAGGTGGAGAACTCGTAGCGGCGTCGACGTATCGGGATATCTGTCCTCGATGACCGCCGCCATCTGCCGGAGATATTCGAAATCGAGTGCCGACGGATCGTCGGGGTGGATGTGCGAACTGTGTGTCCCGTTGATGAGGAGCAGCCAGCCGCCCGAGATGGGATCGGCAACCACCTCGGCGGTGCCGCTGTCGATCGGGTGGCTACCCGGGACGGGTGCGGGACGGGGTTTGGCCATGAGGTGACGATACGATCGCGCGGTGCGTCGAGCCCCATCCAGTACCAGTCCGCGCGCGTTAGGTCCGGCGGGTCGAGCACTCGACGTCCCCGTCGGCCTGTGCGTCGGCTACCTCCTCGACCGCGCACTGGGCGACCCACGCCGGTGGCATCCCGTCGCCGGTATCGGGCGCGCGATCGGCCGACTCGAGCGCAGCGTCTACGCCGACTCGCGCTCGGCGGGCGTAGGTTTCGCCGCGACGTCGGTCTGTGCGGCGATCGCCGTCGGCGTCGGAGTCGACAGCGCCACCAGGCGCGTCGATTTCTCCCCTGTGCGGATTGCGACCATTGCCGCGGTGACCTGGGCAGTACTCGGTGGCACCACGCTCAACCGGGTCGGGCGCGAGGTGGCGGACAGTCTCTCCGTCGACGACATCGACGCCGCCCGCGCCCTGGTACCCAGCCTGTGTGGTCGCGACCCCGAACACCTCGACGCTGCCGGGATCGTGCGTGCCGCAGTCGAATCGATCGCCGAGAACACCTCGGATGCTGCTGTGGCCCCGCTGTTCTGGGGTGGCGTCGCGGGTGTGCCGGGGCTGATCGCGTACCGAACCGTCAACACCCTCGATTCGATGGTCGGCTACCGCAGCGACCGGTACCGACGGTTCGGATGGGCTTCGGCGCGACTCGACGACGTCGCAAACCTCGTGCCGGCACGGCTCGCCGGGGTGTTGGTCGTTGTGCTCGGAGACGACCGCGCAGGCGCTCTGCGCGCGTGGCGACGCGATGCCGCGGCGCATCCGAGTCCGAACGCGGGCGTCGTCGAATCGTCGTTCGCGGGAGCGCTGGGGCTTCGTCTGGGCGGTCGCACGGTGTACCCGCACGGCGTCGAAGAGCGTCCCGCGCTCGGAGACGGTCACCCGCCGGAGGTTGCGGATCTGTATTCGACGACGCACCTGTCGCGGCGGGTACAGCTCGGAGCTCTGGCATCGAGTGCGTTGATCGCGTGCGTGCTCGGCGCAGTTCGACAGCGTCGGCTGCTCAGCCGCCGTAGCGCTGGGTGAGCTTGTCGCGGACGTCGTCGGGCGCGTGTTCGGTGTCCGGACCGAGGCCGATCCGAGTCGTCTCGGAGTGGTCGGAGTCGTCGACGGCGGTGTCGCCACGCAGTTCTGCGCGCAATCGTTTGCGGCGCGCGGCGCGTTCGGAGGTGACACTCGCAGAGGTCGCGGCGGCGGGGGGCTGCGAATCCGTGGTCACCGCAGCGGAATCCGTCGACGCCGTGCCGCGTGTCCGGCGACGCTGCTTGATCTCGGCATAGATGAAGTACCCGGCCCCGAGCGGAGCCATGATTCCGAACGCGAGCCACTGCAGCCCGTAGGAGAGATAGGGGCCGGAATCGAGTTGGGGAAGCGGGATCTCACCGAGCGCTCCCGGCTGGTTCGGCGAAATCTGGATATAGAAGGGGTCCATTGCGGTGGACGTCGCGCGCGACAGTTCACCGGGGTCGATCGTGTACACCGACAGCGCGCCGTCGACGACCGCCGCGCCCCGACCCGGCGACGTGCCCTCGCCGGCCCTGATTCGACCGTCGATGGTCACCTCACCCTGTGGCGGTGGGGGAACGACCGGAGTCTGGCCCTGCTCGGGTCGCACGTATCCACGGTCGACGACCAGCACGCGGTCTGAATCCGCGACCCGGAACGGTGTCAGGACCTCGACGGCCGGGCGCTCGCCGACCGAACGCAATCGCACGAGGGCCTGCTTGTCGGTCAGGAAGGTGCCGGTGATGTGAACCTCGCGCCACTCGGTGTCGGATCGGAATCCGCTACCGGCAGGCGCCACGGACGCCAGGGGAACGGGCGCGATCGACACCGCCTGCTCGATGAGGTGGTTGCGGTCGCTGGTTTTGCTGTTCTTACCCAGTTGCCACGGAGCGAGGATGGAAAAACACAGCGCCGCGAATGCCACGACCACCACGGCCAGGGCAATCCACCCAGGTCGGAGGAAGGTTCGCAGCACACGCATGCCTCAACGGTACCGAGGTGCCCGCAGACGTCGCCTGTGCGGGGCGCCGTTCGACGCCGCGGCGGCTAACTGTTGCCCAGGCGGTCGTTGACCCAGGCCAACATACCCGGAACGGCCGCCTCGATCTGTTGACGGGTGAGCGCGAAATCTCCCTGTGTCCCGTAGTACGGGTCGGCGACGTCGAGGTCGTCGCCTGCGTCGGGGTCGAAGCTGCGCAGCAGGCGCACGCGGTCGCCGAGCCGTTTGCGTTCGAGATCCTTGGCGTGGCCGGAATCCATCGCGACGAGCAGGTCCGCATCGAAGTCGTCGGGGGCCAGATGTGCCGCGGTGTGGGCGTCGGAGTAGCCGTGGGCGAGCAGTTCGGTGCGTGCGCGATTGTCGGCGGGTTCGCCGACGTGCCAGCTACTGGTACCCCGACTGGTCACTCGGACCCTGTCGGAGAGCCCGGCGTCGTCGATGGCGGAGCGGAAAATGTTCTGCGCCATCGGCGACCGGCAGATGTTGCCCGTGCACACGAAACAGACGTGTAGTTGATCAGACACCTAGGACCTCACGCAGATCGACAACAGAATCGACGCGCCACGAGGCAGCGTCCCCTTCCCCGGCCCGAGCGTAACCCCACGAGACAAAGACCGTCGGGATTCCGAAGCTCTCGGCACCCTCGACATCGTGCGAACGGTCGCCGATCATCACGACGGGGTGATCGGGAAGTCCGGTGTCCGGGTCGGGCGCGATGCCCGATTGCCTCAGTGCCCACGCGATCACGTCGGCCTTGCTGCGACGTGAACCGTCGTCACTGGCACCGCAGATCGCCTCGAAGTGGTCGGCGAGCGCAAAATGCTCGAGGATCGCTCGCGCCGTGTTCTCGTTCTTCGACGTCGCGATCGTCATCTTCCGGCCTCGGGCCGCCAGATCCTCGACAAGCTCGCGGATCTGCGGGAACACCGAATTCTCGAGCCATCCGACGTCGGTGTAGCGCTTGCGATAGGCGCGCATCGCCTCGTCGGCGGTCTCCTGATCGAGTCCGAGGCCGGTGAGCGTGTCGATCATCGGCGGTCCCGCGACTCCCGCGACCACGTCGTCGGGTGGCTCGGGCGCTCCGACCTCGGCGAGGGCGTACCGGAAGCTGTTGACGATGCCGGAGAAGCTGTCGGTGATCGTGCCGTCGAGGTCGAACAACAGTGCTGTCCGCGGATCACGCGGATCTGCCGGAGAAGTCACGGCTCCATCGTGACATGTACCGCCGTGGGTGTCCGAATAGCGTGGTGCGGTCGGGGTGTCCGTCGGCCCTCGACCGTTAGGCTCGACGGTTATGACAGCAGGCTCGATTCCGCAGGACGGCGTGTACCGGCTCAGCCGACACGGCGACGTCGACGTTGAGCCCGGCGTCGTCGATTTCGCCGTCAACGTCCGCGGCGAGGCGCCGGAGTTCGTCCGCGCAGCGATCGTCGACGCCTGTGCACACCTCGCGTCGTATCCGAGTGCCGCGCACGCCGATACCGCGATCGCTGCGATCTGTGCGCTGCACCAACGGGATCCGAGCGAGGTCATGCTGCTCGCGGGTGCCGCGGACGGGTTCGAGATGCTGCCGCGGCTCGGCTTTCGGCATGCCGCGCTCGTCCAGCCGTCGTTCACCGAGCCGGAGATCGCGCTGCGGGCAGCCGGAATCCCCATCACCCAGGTGGAATTGCCGCCGCCGTGGCGCATCGACCCCGACGACATCGCCGACCGTATCCCCGACGATGCCGACCTCGTCGTCGTCGGCAACCCGACCAACCCGACGTCGGTGTTGCACAGTAGAGCCGCGCTCGATGCCATGCGCAGGCCGGGTCGAATACTCGTCGTCGACGAGGCGTTCGCCGACCTCACCGTCGACGCGGTTACCGGAGAGCGTGAGCCGGAGTCCGTCGCGTCGATGCGAGCCGACGACGTCGTTGTGATCCGCAGTGTGACAAAGACCTTCGGACTTGCCGGCCTGCGCGCGGGGTACCTCCTGGCGTCACCCGAGATCGTCGAACGGTTGAGCCGAGGGCGTCGACCATGGCCGTTGTCGACGCCCGCGCTCGCCGCGCTGGCGGAGTGCGTCGGTCCCGCCGGACAACGCTTCTGCGACGACGCCGCTCGCGCCGTCGCGGCCGAGCGAGAATTCATGCTGGAGCGGCTCGCACTCGCGGGGATCAGGGTGTGCACACCACCCACCGCGCCGTTCATCCTCATCGAGATGCCGAATGGCATCGCGGTCAAGAATGCCCTTCGCGCAGCGGGTTTCGGAGTGCGGAGCTGCGCCAACTTCGTCGGCCTCGACGGCGATCACCTGCGGCTCGCGGTACGCGACAACGCCACTGTCACCGCGATGGTCGACGCACTCGCCCGCGCACGAAAGGACGTCGACGATGACGCATGAGGATGAGTTCGCAACGGGGACATCAGGGGTTGAGACATCAGTGGGGTCGGTTGCCGATCTACTCGATCGCGTCTACCCGCCGAGGTTGGCGGAAGCGTGGGACTCGGTGGGACTCGTGTGTGGGGATCGCACGGAAGCCGTTGCGCGGGCGCTGATCTGCGTCGACGTCACCGATGCCGTCGTCGACGCGGCGGTCGCAGGCGACGTCGACATCATCGTCGCGCATCATCCGCTGCTGTTGCGGGGCGTCGATTCGGTTGCCGCCGACACCGCGAAAGGCTCTGTGCTGCATCGGCTGATCCGCTCGCACACGGCGTTGTTCACCGCGCACACCAACGCCGACAGCGCGCGTCCGGGGGTGTCGGATGCGCTGGCAGACGTACTCGGTGTCGTCGACACGTCGCCGCTGCAGCCGGCGCCGCTGGCACCGATGGACAAGTGGGTGGTCATGGTGCCCGAGGGCAGCGCCGAGCAGGTCAGCGAGGCGATGTTCGCCGCGGGAGCCGGGGCGATCGGTGAATACCGCGACTGCGCGTGGTCGGTGGTCGGCGTCGGGCAGTTCGAGGCGCGAGGTGCGGCCAACCCGACGATCGGGTCGCTGGGCGAACGTACGCATGTCGACGAAGCGCGGGTGGAAATGGTCGCGGCGCGGGGGCTGCGCCGCTCAGTGCTTGCCGCGTTGCGCGCTGCTCACCCCTACGAGGAGCCCGCGTTCGACATCCTCGCCGAGGAAGCCATCGACTCTGATACCGGTCTCGGCAGAATCGGGCGGCTCGCATCGCCGTCGACGGTCGGGGAGTTCGTGACGCGAGCCGCCGGCGCGCTGCGCTCGCCGTGGGGAGTGCGTGCAACCGGTGAGCCCGACCGTGTAGTCGAGACCATTGCTGTGTGCGGCGGGGCCGGCGACTCGCTGCTCGATACGGTGCGGGGCCTCGGCGTCGACCTGTATCTGACCGGCGACCTGCGGCACCATCCGGTCGACGAGGCACTACGCGCCGGCGGACCGGTGCTGGTCGACGCGGGGCACTGGGCCACCGAATTCCCGTGGTGCACACAGGTTGCCGAACTGCTGGCGGACAAGCTCGCGCTCGACGTCGAGGTCTTCGCGACGCCGACGGACCCGTTCACGGTGCATGCGGATTGCTGAGCCACGGCGGGTACCGCGTACCGTTGACCGAACGTGTGAACCGAGGAGGCCCCATGAAAGTCGATGCCGAGTGAAGGCCGACCCGTCCGCGCAGCGGCAGTTGCTCGACCTTGCCGACGCCGATGCCGTCGTTGCCCGCGTCGACCATCGCGGCAGATCACTTCCAGAGGTAGCCGAGATCGCCGAGCTCACCACCCGGATCGACTCGACTCGCGACGACCTCGTGCGCGCCGACATCTCCGCTGAAGACCTCACCCGCGAGTATCGACGCGTCGACAGCGAGGTGACCGGGATGGCCGACCGCGAGCGCAAGGACTCCGCGTTGCTCGCCGGCGGGGGCCTGGCGCCCAAGGCATTGTCGGAGTTGCAGCACGAACTCGGCAGCCTCGCGCGCCGCCGCTCAGTCCTCGAAGACGACCTCCTCGGCGTAATGGAACGACAGGAAGCCGTCGAAGCAGAACGGCAACGCGCCTCGGCGACAGTCGAACATCTGCAGACCCAGCTCGCCGACGCCGAGAAACGACGCGACGAGGCCAAAGCGACCATCGACGCCGATCGTGAGGTCGCGACGACGCGCCGCGAGGCGATCGCCGGTGACATTCCCGCCGACCTTCTCGCGATCTACGACCGTCAGCGCGCCGCGGGCAAGGTTGGCGCGGGTCTGTTGCGGGCACGACGCTGCGGAGCATGCCGGATGGAGCTCGACCGCGGGACCCTCGCGTCGATCGCCGCTGCCGCCGCAGACGACGTGGTCCGGTGCGAGGAGTGCGGCGCGGTTCTCGTCCGCACCAACGAGTCCGGTCTGTAGGCGTAACCGTGAGCTCTGGCTCCGTGGCCACACCGTCGTGGCAGGGACAGCGCGCAGAACCGACGCGCCTGGTGCTCCTACGTCACGGCCAGACGCCGCTGTCGATCGAACGACGTTATTCGGGGCGGGGCAACCCGCGGCTGACCGAGCTGGGGGAGCAGCAGGCACTCGCCGCGGCGTCGAGAATCGCCGCGGAGGTCGAGGTCGCCGCCGTGGTCAGTTCGCCACTCGACCGCGCACGCCAGACCGCGCAGGCCGTTGTCGACCGGATCGGCGGCGAGGTGATCGAGGATGCCGGCTTCATCGAGAACGACTTCGGTGGCTGGGAAGGGCTGACGTTTTCCGAGGCCGCTGCCCGCGACCCGCAGATACACGCCCGCTGGCTCGGCGACCACACCGCCCCGGCACCGGACGGCGAGAGCTTCGCGCAGGTTGCTGAGCGGGTGGTCGCCGCGAAAGACCAACTGGTGCAGAAGTATTCGGGGCAGACCGTTGTGGTGGTGTCGCACGTGACCCCGATCAAGACGCTGCTCCAACACGCGCTGACGGTCGGGCCGGAGCTGCTGTTCCACCTCCACCTCGACCTCGCGTCCGTATCGGTCACCGAGTTCTACCCCGACGGCGGCTCGGTGGTGCGCTCGGTCAACGAGACCGCGCACCTGCCCTGACCGGGCCGACTGGGCGTCGCGTACCGCCGACTGGGCGTCACACACTGTCGACTGGGCGTCACACACTGTCGACTGGGCGTCGCATACCGCCGAGTGGGCGTCGTGTAGTGCCGAGTGGGTATATCAGGACCGAGGGCGAACGAGTCGGCGTGTAAGCCGGATCCTGTGCCGACACGAAGTCGGCGGCGACCATCCATCTGGACACACCGTTGCCGGGTGCCTCGAGCGGCCAACCCACGGACTCGGGCGAGCAGCCCTCGATCATCCGTGCACACGCACCTCACGGTCCGTGCTTCGGCCTTGCTCCGGGTGGGGTTTACCAAGCCGGCGCGGTCACCCGCGCCGCTGGTGCGCTCTTACCGCACCGTTTCACCCTTACCGACCTCGCGGTCGGCGGTCTGTTCTCTGTGGCACTGTCCCGCGGGTCACCCCGGGTTGCCGTTGACAACCACCCTGCTCTGCGGAGTCCGGACTTTCCTCGGCGCGCGGCATTACCAGTGACCTGGCCGTTCCGCTCGCCGCGGCCGCCCGGCCGACTCGTTCGCCCGTACAGCTTAGCCCGCTGACACGCGCGCACAGCACGCCCGGTGAGCAGTGGGGAGCGCACGATCGACGTCCTGCTGCGCCCAGTCGACGGTGAGAGGCGCCCAGTCGACGGTGAGAGGCGCCCAGTCGGCGTTCTGGTGCGCCCAGTCGGCATTCTGGAGCGCACGGTCGGCGATAGTGTCGAGTGTGTGCAGCGCAGATTCTCCGCCCCCGATATCGACTTCGAGTCGATCCGCACCGAGCTGGGGATCTGCGAGGACTACGGCGAAGCCGCGCTCGACGAGGCGGAGCACGCGGTCGACGCACACGCCGCCGAGCGGGTTGACCGCCGCGACATTCCGCTGGTCACGATCGACCCGCCGGGGTCGATGGACCTCGACCAGGCGGTTGCGATGTCGTTCGACGCAGACGGTTTCGAGGTCCACTACGCGATAGCCGACGTCGCCGCGCTCGTTCGGCCTGAGCATGCACTCGACGCCGAGAGTCGACGCCGCGGCGCGACCATCTACTTTCCCGACGGCTCGGTGCCGTTGCATCCCAGGGTGCTGTCGGAGGGATCGGGATCGCTGCTCCCCGGCGTGACGCGTCCCGCGGTGCTGTGGACGATTCGCGTCGCACCCGACGGCGAAGTGGCCGGAGTGCAACTCGAGCGCGCACTCGTGGAATCGGTCGCACGACTCGACTATGCGGGAGTGACCGCGGACGCCGCCGCGCGCACCCTGCATCCGTCGATCAGCGCGCTCCCGGCGTTCGGTGAGCTCCGACGTCGAGTTGCGTTGGCGCGCGGAGCAATCGAGCTCGACCTTCCCGACCAAGAGGTGACCCGCGTCGACGACGGCTGGGTGCTCTCCCTCGCGGCTCGCACGCCCGCCGATATGTGGAACTCGCAGTTGTCGTTACTCACCGGCACCTGCGCGGGAACGATCATGGCCGACGCAGGAATCGGTCTGCTGCGCACGCTGCCGCCGGCGCCAGCAGATGCCGTCGACAAACTCAGGGCGACCGCCGACGCTCTCGACGTGACATGGCCCGACGACGCGACTCCCGGACAGTTCCTCGCCGGACTTCCGGTCGACGAGCCGTCGACCCTCGCCCTGATGTCGCAGGCGAGTTCGCTGATGCGTGGCGCGGGGTACCTGCCGCTCGGTGTGCAGACCGGCGAGGCGAACACGGCCCCTGCAACGCGCGACGAGATGGTGCACTCGGCGATCGGTGGGGTCTACGCACACGTGACCGCGCCGCTGCGACGCCTCGGCGATCGATTCGCCACCGAGGTGTGCCTGGCCGTCACATCGGGAAACCCGGTGCCCGACTGGGTGTTACGTGCGCTGCCGACCCTGCCGGGCATCCTGCGATCCGCCGACTCGCTCGGGTCGTCTGCCGACCGGGAGAGTCTCGACCTCGCCGAGTCGGTGATCCTCGCCGACCGTGTCGGAGAGCGCTTCGACGCCGTGGTCCTCTCCGAGGCGACAGCGAAGAAGCGCGCGAAGATCTTCATCGAGCAACCGCCGATCCTCGCCGAATCCGAGGGTTCTCCGACCGCGGCCTCCAACATCGAGGTCACCCTGACCGCAGCCGACCCGACGTCGCGGACGGTCCGCTTCGCGCCATCGGACGCCTAGCGATCGCTCGCATCGGACGCTTGGGCGTCAGAGATCCTTGGATGCCTTGCGGTATGCGGCAATCGCCTGCTCGCCGTTGGCCTGTTCACGAGCGTCGATCCGGCCGAGCACGAACAGGTCCAAGCCCGACAACTCGCCCGACGCCGCCAGCTCGGCCAGCCGCGCGCGGTTGATCCGCGAGTCGTTGTAGTCGCCCAACGCCGACTGGAGTTCTTTGGCCGTCTGCGAGATCTTCTTGTACTTCTTCTTCTGCAGGGGCTCGGCGGCATCGGTGCTGTAGCGCAGTCGTTTTGCGCGCTTGCGGATGGTGTGCAACTGCTCCGACCACTCGTGCGATCCCTCGGTCAGCTCTGCGAGTTCGCGTTGGGATTTCCGAATGTGCTTGCGGCTCTTGGTGATCGCCTTGTCGACTGCGGTGGTCGCGGGCAGGTCGGCGTCTGGTCCGGCAGGCGGATCGGCGATCAGTTCGTCGATGGCGTCGAGTAGTCGGAAGTAGCGTTCCGAATTCATCGCCGCGTGGGTCGCGGCGACGGCGCGGTCGTGTGCCGCGGATTCCTTGCCCGCCAACGCGTTCACCAGCGTCTCCGACGCGACCTCGTCGCGCAGCAGAGCGCTGTCGATCTCCAGTTGCACCTCGGAATCGCGTGCGTCGCCGAGAATGCGTGCCAGCAGTTTCAGTTCGCCTGCGATGTGGTCGGTGCGCGCGGCGTCGAGCACCGTCGGAAAGCCGGAGAACACACTGCGCATGCGGCGTGCGGTCACGCGCATCTGGTGCACGGCGTCGTCGGCGTCCTCACGAACCAGCGGATCCCAGGCGATGAGCGAGTTCCGGTGCCGGGTGACGTCGGCGATCACCAATTCGAGCGCCGACGGGTGACGGCCCAGTGTGGCAGGCGGTGTCACCGCAGGCGTCGAGCCGATGGCTCGTGCGAGTTTCGACGCACTCGACGGTTCCCGACCGCCCGCGCCACGGAGCAGTTTGTGTGCGGCCTTGAGCAGTTTCGGGGTGCCGCCCTCGAGGAGTTCGATCTCCCACTCGGACCACTGCTGCGACGACCCGCCCGGCAGCAGCGACTGCGCTGTCACACGGTCGTCGGCGAACTCGGCGAGCTTCACGCCGTCGGTTCCCAGCAGCGTCGTGATCGTGCGGACGGTCGAGATCGCCGCCACGGGCATCAGTGGCCGATGTCGGGTGTAGACGAGTACCGGGTCGACGAGTGCGTCGGGGATGTCGCCGTCGGCGGGCGCGTCGTCGAAGGTCACCTGCAGTTCGCGTCGTGCGCCGGGGACATCGGCGGGCCGCTTGAGGTGCCACCCCTCGTCGTGCCCACCGCGCCTGCGCCGCATGGTGATTCGGTTCGACGCCAGGTCGAGGTTCTCTGTGTCGAAGTACGTCGCGTCGAGAGTGAACGTCTCCGGCTCCGTGGCCGCCACCACGCCCGGGAGGACGCGAAGGTCGGGCGGTGTGATGCCCGGATCGACATCGAATTTGAGCTCCACCTCGACCTGCTCGCTTGCGGGCAACTCGTTCTCCTGTCGGTATTAGGTGATTTGAGTCTAGGCGACCGGGTCAGCGATCGGCGAAGACATCGGTCGCTTCGACGAGGTGATGTGCGATGCCCGGCTCGAACGATGCGTGGCCTGCGTCGGCGACGACGTGCAGGGTCGCCGACGGCCACGCGCGGTGGAGATCCCAGGCGCTGCGCATCGGACACACGACGTCGTATCGGCCCTGCACGATCACCGCCGGTATGTGTGCGATGCGGTCGATGTCGCGGAGTAGCTGGCCATCCTCGAGGAAGCCGTGATTGACGAAGTAGTGATTCTCGATCGAGGCGAACGCGAGGTCGAACCGCGGTCCCGCGTCTTCCTTCGACGCCGCTGCCTCCTCGGGCTTGGGGATGAGGTAGCTCGTCGCCTGCTCCCAGCCGGTCCAGGCACGTGCGGCGGCAACCGCGACGTCGGGGTCATCGGAGGTGAGTAGTCGGTGATAGGCGGCGACGAGGTCACCGTCGCGTTCGTCTTCGGGTATCGGTGCGAGATACGACTCCCACACGTCGGGGTAGATACGCGCGGCACCGCCGTTGTAGTACCAGTCGATTTCACTGCGACGCAGCAGGAAGATGCCGCGGAGCACCAACTCGGTGACGCGGTCGGGGTGTGCCTGCGCGTAGGCGAGCCCGAGCGTCGAACCCCACGAGCCGCCGAACACCTGCCAGTGCTCGATGCCGAGGTGTGTGCGCAACGACTCCATGTCGGCGATCAACTTGGGAGTGGTGTTCACCGAGAGGTCGGCGCCGTCGGCGATGTGGGGACGCGACTTTCCGCAGCCGCGTTGGTCGAACAAGACGATCCGATAGCGCGCGGGGTCGAAGAAGCGACGTTGATCGGGGGAGGTGCCTCCGCCGGGACCGCCGTGGACGAACACCGCCGGCTTGCCCTCGGGATTGCCGGAGGTCTCCCAATAGATCTCCTGGCCGTCGTCGACAGCCAGATGTCCCGACGCGTAGGGCTCGATGGGCGGGTAGAGGCTTCGCATGCCCTCACCCTATGCCGACCTGATTCGGATCGGCCGCGCCGATGCGAATCAGACCGGCCGCGCCGGGTGTGGATCAGATCTGTCGGTCAGTAGCTGTGCTCGGGAGCGGGGAACACTCCGCGGCGCACCTCGTCGGCGTAAGTCGCTGCGGCTGTGCGCAATTCGCCGCCGACGTCGGCGTACCGCTTGACGAACCGTGCGGTCTTGCCGTGCGTGAAGCCTGCCATGTCCTGCCAGACGAGCACCTGGGCATCGGTTTCGTTGCCCGCTCCGATGCCGACCGTCGGGATGGTGAGTTTGCGCGTGATCTGTGCCGCGAGTTCTGCGGGGACCATTTCCATGACGACGGCGAATGCACCGGCTTCCTGGACGGCGATCGCGTCGGCGATGAGCTGGTCCGCCGCGTCGCCGCGACCCTGGACGCGGAAGCCGCCGAGTCCGTTGACGCTCTGCGGGGTGAAACCGATGTGCGCCATCACGGGGATTCCGGCTGCGGTCAGCGTGGCGATCTGGTCGGCAACGCGTTCTCCGCCTTCGAGTTTGACCGCGTGTGCTCCGGTCTCCTTGAAGAAGCGGACGGCCGTCTCGAGTGCCTGCTGCGGGCCTGCTTCGTAGCTGCCGAACGGGAGGTCGGCGACGACGAGCGCGTGGGGTGCGCCGCGGACGACGGCGCGCGCGAGCGGGATCAGCTCGTCGATCGAGACGGGGATGGTGGTGTCGTAACCGAGGACGACGTTGGCGGCGGAATCGCCGACCAGCAGAACCGGGATCTCGGCATCGTCGAAGATGCGGGCCGTCGAATAGTCGTATGCGGTCAGCATCGACCACTTCTCGCCTTGCTCTTTCATCTGTGCCAGATGATGGATGCGGGTGGTGCGTCGACGCGGAGCGGCTTCGCCGGATGTTGGAGCGCCACCGTAGATGGGCGCGTCGGAATGAGCTGCCTCGTGGGACATCGTTGTCTCTTTTCTTCCTCGAGTCCCGCATGGCGGGTACCCGGGCTGTGTTCGGACGCCTCCATGGTCCCACCGAAGCGCTCCGCGAAAACCCCCGGTAGACGTGTGATTGCTCACATCTGGAGTGCGGGTGTTGTCGGGGCGGCGATGCTCGCGCCCGTACCATCACCGTGGTGACCTGCTCTTTTCTTGCGCGGCGGCCTGTGCGGTCTCGGCGTGTGTCAGGCCGGCGTCACGTGCGGCTGCTGACCGCGGTGATGGTGGGTCTGCTGGTGTGCGCGGGTTGCGCGTCGACCGAGCACGCCGCCGACACCGGGGCAATCGAGTGGGGAGTGTGCGCACAGGGTGTGGGCACAGGCCCGTCCGCCGCGCGGGTGGAGTGCGGGACGCTCGCGGTGCCACTCGACCCGGCAAAGCCGCAGGGCCGCACGATCACGCTCGCGGTCGCCCGGCTGCGGGCATCGCAGCGCAGCGACTCGACGGTGGTGGTCAATCCTGGAGGACCCGGCGCGTCGGGCGTCGACTATCTGCTGGGGGCGGCGGATCGTCTTGCGGCGCAACGATTCACGACGCACAGCGACGTGGTCGCGTTTGATCCTCGAGGTGTCGGTGCGTCGGCGCCGACGGTGCGGTGTCGGACGGCAACCGAACTCGACGCCGAGCGCGAGGCCGACAGCGGGGATCGTTCGCCGCAGGGAATCGCCGCCGCCGAGGCGACCAATCGTGGCATTGCACGCAAGTGTTCGACGCGAACCGGCGACGAGTTCCTCGGACTCGTCGGTACGTCGCAGGTCGTCGACGACGTCGACCGACTCCGCGCTGCACTCGGCCGCTCCCGGATCGACTTCATCGGATTCTCGTACGGCTCGAAAATCGCGCTCGAGTACGAGCAGCGCTACCCGGACCGACTGTTTCGGATGGTCATCGACGGCGCGGTCGACCCCGCCGCGAATCCGGTCGACACCTCCGTCGCGCAGGCGAGGTCGTTCCAGGAGGTCTTCGACGCCTTCGCTCGTGACTGCACGCGGATGCCCGGGTGCGCGCTCGGCGCCGACCCCGCGGGCGCGCTGGTGCAGTACCAACGTCTCGTGCGGCCGTTGTCACAGCGCCCCGTGCCCGCAGGAGGCGGCCGGACTCTCGACTTTCAATCGGCCGTCGACGGCACGAGCATGGCGCTGTATCGCACCGACCTGTGGCCGACGCTGCGCTCAGGACTCGCCGACCTCGCTGCCGGACGTGGCGGGGAGACGCTGATGTCACTCGCCGACCTGTTGGAGGGCCGTGGACCCGGCGGAACCTACGACAACTCCGCCGACGCCTACCTCGCGATCGGGTGTGCCGACGGGCCGCGCATCACCGACCGCGCCGCCAACGACGACCTCGATCGCAGACTTCGCGCCGCCGCGCCCTACTCCGACGACGGCCGCGGCACAGGGCACGCCCCGCTCGATCCGTGCGCCTTCTGGCCGCCGGAGAGCGCTGCCACGGCTCGGTCGGAGCCGGGGGTGGCGTCGAGTGTGCCGACTCCCACGCCGCTGATCGTCGCGGTGACGCACGATCCGGCGACCCCGTACGCCGTGGGCGAGGAGATGGCTCGGCGGACACACGGCACGTTGATCACCGTCGACGGATACGGCCACACCGCGGCGCTACAGGGTAATCGGTGTGTCGACGAGGCCGTTGACGATTACCTTTTGAATCTCGATGGGTTGAACGGACCTCTCGCATGCTGAGATGGCCGCGCCAAATGTGCAGGTTGTCGAGTTTGAATTATGAACGTAACACCGATTTAACAGGCTACTTCTAATGTCGGCGGTCATGGATCGCCAAAAGGAATTCGTGCTGCGGACCCTCGAAGAGCGCGACATCCGATTCGTTCGTCTCTGGTTCACCGACGTCCTGGGATATCTGAAATCCGTGGCGATCGCGCCCGCAGAACTCGAAGGCGCGTTCTCAGAGGGTATAGGTTTCGACGGCTCGGCCATCGAAGGTTTCTCGCGTGTCTCCGAAGCCGACACCGTCGCCAAGCCCGATCCGTCGACGTTCCAGATCCTGCCGTGGACCACGTCGTCGGGCAGACACCACTCGGCACGCATGTTCTGCGACATCGTGATGCCCGACGGCACGCCGAGCTGGGCCGACTCGCGGCATGTGCTGCGTCGCCAGCTCAACAAGGCTGCCGACCAGGGATTCAGCTGCTACGTCCACCCCGAGATCGAGTTCTTCCTCCTCAAGGACGCACCCCTCGACGGCAGCGTGCCAACGCCCGCCGACAGCGGTGGCTACTTCGATCAGGCCGTTCACGACGCCGCTCCCAACTTCCGCAGGCACGCGATCGAAGCGCTCGAGTCGATGGGCATCTCCGTCGAGTTCTCGCATCACGAAGGTGCGCCGGGGCAGCAGGAGATCGACCTGCGTTACGCGGATGCGCTCTCGATGGCCGACAACGTGATGACGTTCCGGTACCTCATCAAGGAGGTCGCGATCGGTGAGGGTGTGTGGGCGACGTTCATGCCCAAGCCGTTCAGCGATCACCCCGGATCGGCGATGCACACCCACATGAGCCTGTTCGAGGGTGACGCCAACGCCTTCCACAACCCCGACGATCCGATGCAGTTGTCGGAGACCGGCAAGAAGTTCATCGCGGGAATCCTGCACCACGCCAACGAGATCAGCGCGGTCACGAATCAGTGGGTGAACAGCTACAAGCGCCTCATCTACGGTGGTGAGGCTCCGACAGCGGCCACCTGGGGTGGTGCGAACCGCTCGGCGCTCGTGCGTCTGCCGCTCTACACGCCGAACAAGGCGTCGTCGCGTCGCGTCGAGGTCCGTAGCCCTGACTCCGCGTGCAACCCCTACCTGACCTTCGCGGTGCTGCTCGCCGCTGGGCTGAAGGGGGTCGTCGAGGACTATGAACTGCCCGATGAGGCCGAGGACGACGTGTGGGCGCTCACGCCCGCGGAGCGTCGTGCAATGGGCTACAAGGAACTGCCGGGCAGCCTCGCCGATGCACTGCACCAGATGGAGAAGTCGGAGTTGCTGGCCGAGACACTCGGCGAGCACGTCTTCGACTACTTCCTGCGCAACAAGTGGGCTGAGTGGGACAACTATCGCAGCCTGGTCACGCCGTTCGAGCTGAAGAACTACCTGCCGCTCTAGCTCCATGTTGGCAACCCGTGTCCGGTATCGGTATGCGGGACGCTATTTTCTTAGGTGTGACAACACTTCGAGGTCGGGGCGGCGTACCGGCAGCAGGGCGTCTGGGTCTGCTTGACCCCGACGCCGAGAAGAATCTCTCCGACCTCGGCTGGAACAACGAGGAGTCCATCGAACTCCTGTGGTCGCTGTCGCGTTCTCCCGACGCCGACCTCGCACTGCGCGCGATTGTCCGGATGCGATCGCAGTTGGGCGACGACTGGTCGGAGATCGACACGCTGCTGCGCACCGACAAGGGTTTTCGCGGCCGGTTCCTGGCAGTCCTCGGCTCGTCGGACGCCCTCGGCGACCACATGGTGGCCGAGCCGGAGGCGTGGCGACGTCTGATTCCGGCGGAACTGCCCGACACCGCGGAGATCAACCGGCAAATGCTCGCGGCCGTCGACGCGGTCGCCGAACCGGGCGAGATCGAGCGCGGCAACAAGATTTATCGTGCGGGATTCAGTGGTCCGAAGGCAGTGGTCGCGCTGCGGGCCGCCTACCGCAACCTCGTCTTGCAGGTCGCGGCGCACGACGTGGCCTCGACTGTCGAGGACGAACCGGTCATCTGGTTTCCCGAGATCGGAGCGCTTCTCGCCGACCTCGCCGACGCAGCACTGACCTCCGCGCTCGCTGTCGCATTCCGCGAGGTGTGTGGCGACAAGCCGATCCCGGTCCGACTCGCGGTGATCGCGATGGGCAAATGCGGTGCGCGAGAACTGAACTACGTCAGCGACGTCGACGTGGTGTTCGTGAGTGAGCCGGCAGACGGGACGTCGGCGCGTATCGCGGGGGAGATGATGCGCGTCGGGTCGTTGGCCTTCTTCGAGGTCGACGCCGCGCTGCGCCCGGAGGGCAAGTCCGGGGCGCTCACCCGCACGCTCGATTCACACGTCGCGTACTACAACCGGTGGGCCAAGACGTGGGAGTTCCAGGCGCAGTTGAAGGCGCGACCGATGACCGGCGACATGGAGCTCGGTCAGCGCTATCACGACGCCATCAACCCGATGGTGTGGCAGGCCTCCGAGCGCGACGACTTCGTGCCCGAGGTCCAGGCGATGCGACGTCGTGTGGAATCGCTTGTGCCCGAAGAGGAACGCGACCGCAACCTCAAGCTCGGAAGCGGTAGCATCCGCGACGTCGAGTTCGCCGTGCAGATGCTGCAGATGGTGCACGGCCGCGTCGATGAGACGTTGCGGGTTCGCTCGACCGTCGAGGCACTCGATGCGCTGACGGCAGGCGGATACGTCGGCCGCGATGACGGCGCCAACCTCAACGCGTCGTATCAGTTCCTGCGACTGCTCGAACACCGCCTGCAGTTGCAGCGCATGTCGCGGACCCACCTGCTCCCGGAGTTCGACGACGACGACAACATGCGGTGGCTGGCACGCGCCGCCCACATCAGGCGCGAGGGCGACCTCGACGCCACGTCGGTGTTGCGCAGGCAGATCAAGCATCAGAGCCTGCGGGTGCGACGACTGCACCAGAAGCTGTTCTACCGTCCGCTGCTCGAGGCGGCGGTGCGCCTGGACACCACAGAGCTGACGCTGACCGACGAGTCGGCGCAGCGGCGCCTCTCCGCGCTCGGCTACGCGCAGCCCGAGCGGGCGCTCAGTCACATCCGCGCGCTCGCATCCGTGTCGGGGCGACGTGGCCAGGTGCAGCGGTTGATCCTGCCGCAGCTACTCGAATACATCGGCGACACACCGGATCCCGACGCCGGTCTGCTGAACTACCGCAGGCTGTGCGACGTGATGGACAACGACTGGTTCCTGCGTCTGCTGCGTGACGACGGCGTCGTCGCGGCTCGCCTGATGCATGTGCTGGGCACGTCGGAGTACATCGCCAACCTGTTGATGCGCTCACCTGAGGTGATCAATCTCTACACCGACGGAGCCGACGGTCCACGACTGTGCGAGGTGCGACCCGAGGACGTGGCGAAGGGACTCGTCGCGTCGACGGTCCGACAGCCCGACCTGCGTCGTGCGGTTGCGGCGGCGCGGTCGCACCGGCGCGCCGAACTCGCACGCATCGCGTCCGCGGATGTTCTCGGCCTGCTCGACGTACCGCAGGTATGTGAGGCGCTGTCGAGCGTGTGGGCCGCAGTTCTCAACGCCGCGTTGACGTTTGCGATCCAGGACTCCGAGCGCGACGAGGGTCGCCCCGCGCCCGCGCGGATCGCGGTGATCGGTATGGGCCGGCTCGGCGGTGGCGAACTCGGCTACGGTTCCGATGCCGACGTGCTCTTCGTGTGCCAACCGAACCCCGGCGAGGACGAGACCAAGGCCGTGCGGTGGGCGCAGACCATCGCCGAGGTGGTCCGCTCGATGCTCGGAACGCCCAGCGACGACCCGCCGCTGATCGTCGATACGGGGTTGCGTCCCGAAGGACGCAACGGTCCCGTGGTGCGTACGCTCGCCGCGTACGCCGCGTACTACGAGCAGTGGGCGCAGGCGTGGGAAGTGCAGGCATTGCTGCGTGCCCACCAGGTCGCGGGCGACGAGGATCTCGGAATCGAGTTCCTGCACATGGCCGATCGCATCCGCTACCCCGAAGGCGGCGTCTCCGCCGACGCGGTCAAGGAGATCCGTCGGATCAAGGCACGTGTCGACGCCGAGCGGTTGCCGCGCGGAGCGGATCCGGCCACCCACACCAAGCTCGGCCGCGGCGGACTCGCCGACATCGAGTGGACCGTCCAGTTGCTGCAACTGAAGTACGGGCACCGCTATCAGTCGCTGCACAACACGTCGACGCTGCAGTCGCTCGACGCGATCGGGTCCGCAGAGCTGCTCGCCGAAGACGACGTCGCGCTCCTCAAGGACGCGTGGATCACCGCGACCAAGGCACGCAACTGCCTGGTCCTGGTACGTGGCAAACCCGTCGACCAGCTCCCCGGCCCGGGCAAGCAGTTGCGGCAGATAGCGTTTGCCGCAGGCTGGCCGGAGGACCAGGCGGCTGAGTTCCTCGACCACTACCTCCGGGTCACGCGCCGCGCGAAAGCCGTTGTGCTGAAGGTCTTTGGCGCGTGATGAGAGTATTCGGGGCTTGATGCGTCGGTTTTTCAGGTTCGCACTGCTGCTCGTCGGCTGGGCGATGGTGGTCGCAGTCGGTGTTGCGGTCTGGCTGCACTATTCGCGCTCGCGCGGCGAGCTGACCATCTTCCTCACCAGCGCTGTGCCGTTCGCGATCGTTCCCGGTGTGCTGGCTGTCGTCGTGTTCGTCGTGTTCCGACGCTGGTTGATCCTGCCGGTGGCCATTGCCGCGGTGCTGGCGCTGTGTTTCACCCAGTTGCCGTTGTGGGTCGCACAGACGCCGCCTGCGGGGGAGAGGTTCACCGTGCTGACGGCCAATCTGCTGTTCGGCCAGGCCGACGTCGACCAGCTCGCCGATGTGGTGACGCGCGAAGGCGTCGACCTCGCGTCGTTGCAGGAGGTCACACCCGAGTCGCTCGCGCGTCTGAACGCCAGCGGTGTCGCGAGGGAACTCCCGTACTCCTACGCCGTGCCCGGCACGTTCGCGATGGGCACCGCGATATTCAGTCGTACGCCGCTGAGCGGGCAGGGCGAGATGGATCCGAACACGGTTCTGCACAATCTGAAGGCACGTACTGACCTGCCGGGAGCGCGCGACACCCAGGTGTTCGCGATGCATCCCGGAGCTCCATTGCGAGGCCGGACGGACGTCTGGGTACGCGACATGGACCTCCTACACACTCGGATGCAGTCGATTCCGGCTGGGCGGGCGATCATGGCCGGTGATTTCAACGCGACGTGGGATCAGGTTCGTTATCGCGACTTCCTCCAGAACGGATTCGCCGACACCGCCGAGCAATCCGGCGCGGGCTTCGTGCCCACCTATCCGACGGACAAATGGGGCGGTAAGCCGTTCCTCGCGCTCGATCACGTCGTCGTTCGTGGCTTCACCGCGTCGTCGGTCGATACCTTCGATCTCCGCGGTTCCGATCACCGCGGCGTGGTGGTATCACTGGTTGCACCATGACGACCATCTCCCAACGATTGCGCGAGGCAACCGCCGTCGCCCACCGGCAGGCCGAAAGCGCCACCTTCATCGACGATCTGCTGTCCGGCCGCCTCGACGCCGATCAGTACGGACGGCTGGCCGCTCAGTTGTACTTCGTGTACCGCGCGCTGGAAGAGGTCGGCACCGTGTTGGCCGGAGATCCGATTGCCGGCGCCGTACTCGACGATCGGCTGCGTCGGACCGAACGGCTCCGCTCCGATCTCGTCGCGCTCGGCATCGACCCGCAGACCATCACACCGCTGCCCGCTGTCGAACGGTACGTCGCCGCGATCGAGGCGACGATCAACGAGCCGGCACGCTACATCGCGCATCACTACACGCGGTACCTCGGCGACCTGTCGGGCGGGCAGGTTGTCGCTCATCGGATGCGTGAGCACTACGGTCTCGACGCGTCGACGCTGAGCTTCTACTCGTTCGACGGTATCGACAAACTCAAGCGCTACAAGGACGCCTACCGGGATCGGATCGACGCACTCGACATCGACGAGAGCGGCGTCGACAACCTTGTGGCAGAAGCGATCTCGGCGTTCGAGTTGAATCAGGAGCTGTTCGCGGATCTCGACGCCGCGCGCGTGGGTGCCCGACCGGCCTGAGCGCGCGAGATCATTGCCTCGAGTCCGTCGAGGAGCACTCGCAGCCCGAAGTCGAACTGTTCGGTGAAGTAGTCGTCATCACCATCGTGCATCTGAGATACCGCCGCCGTGAGCGCTGGAAACCGCTCCGCGTCGACCAGGGCAAGCATCGTCGTCTCGTAGTCGTTGCCACTCCCGGACGTATCGGTGTCGTTTGGCTGTCCGAGCAGTCCCATCTGAGTCGCCTGGCGTACATGGTGGCGCACGAATCCGTCGACGAGTAGCAGCGCGTTGAGCTTCTCCTGACCCGACAGTTCGACGTCGTCGAACGCTCGCACACCCGCTTCGGTCCACGACACGGTGTTGGGACCCATCGGCGGGCGGGACATCGGGATCTCGGTGATCCACGGCCGGGCCCGCAGTACCGTTGCCGCCGACCTTGCCCACGCACCGACCCGGTCGCGCCACGGCCCCGATGCGGTCAGTTCGGGGTCCGGAAGGCCGTAAGCCTCATCGACGAGGAGGTCGACGACGTCGTCCTTGCCGTCGACGTAGCGATAGAGCGACATCGTGGAGAGTCCCAGCGAGTCGGCGATGGCCTTCATCGACACCGCTTCCCAGCCGCGCTCGTCAGCGATGGCGACCGCGGCGCGTGCGATCTCGCGGATCGTCAGCGACGGTTTGGGCCCCCGTCGGACGGCGACGGGTTCGCGTCCCCAGAGTTGCGCGACCGAGCGGGGGAGCTGTGAGGGTGTCGAATCTTCCGTGGTGCTCATGCCGCCATCCTACAAACTGCTTGTGCTGTACGCAGTTAACCGCTTAGTATCTGCGTACTACATAAACAGTCTATGCAATACGCAGAAAGAGGTGGTGGTGTCATGTCTTCTCGTTCACCGTGGGCAGCGCTAGCGGCGCTGTGCATGCCCATGCTGATCGTCTCGATGGATGTCTCGGTGCTGTTCTTTGCGGTTCCCTTCATCGCTTCGGACCTGAATCCATCTGCAACACAACAGCTCTGGATCTTCGACATCTACGGATTCGTGTTGGCCGGCCTGCTGTTGACGATGGGCTCGCTCGCCGATCGTGTCGGACATCGGCGCTTGCTGATGATCGGTGCCGTCGGATTCAGCGGCGCGTCGATTCTTGCTGCTTTTGCCCCGACGGCTTCGCTGCTGATCCTGGCACGAGCGGTGCTGGCGGTGTCCGGTGCGACGCTCATGCCGTCGACGTTGGCGTTGATCCGCCACATCTTCCTCGACGACGCCGATCGGGCCAAGGCGATCGCGGCGTGGAACGCGGTGCTCGCGGGCGGGGTCGCGGTGGGCCCTATCGTCTCCGGCCTGCTGCTCGAACACTTCTGGTGGGGATCGGTGTTTTTGATCAACGTTCCGGTGATGGCCGTGCTGCTCGTTGTCGCGCCCCTGCTCCTACCGGCCGATACCGCGGTCGTCGATCGGCGCGTCGACATCCTCAGTGCGCTGCTCGTCCTCGGAGCGATACTGCCGACGATCTATGCGATCAAGGAATTCGCCGCGGAAGGATGGTCGGTGGAGCGTGGGTTCGCACTCGTGGTTGGGTTGACGCTCGGGACGGTCTTCGTCGCGCGCCAAAAACGACTCAGCGATCCGATGATCGACCTCGGGCTGTTCGACGATCGGCGCTTCTCGGTGTCGATCTGGACCAACGTCGTGTGTATGTTCGCGTTGCTCGGGAATTCGATCATCGTGACGCAGTACCTGCAGTCGGTCCTCGGCTACTCGCCGCTGAAGGCCGCGCTGTGGAGTATCGCGCCCAGCGCGCTGGTCGCGGTGGCCGCACCACTCGCAGCCGTCGCCTCGGTGCGATGGGGCAGACCGATGGTGATGATCGCCGGATTGCTGACGGGAGCAGCAGGATTCGGTGTGCTCGCGGGATTGCTGGGAGTGCACACGCTTCTCGTTGCGCTGATCGGGTCGACGTCGATCGCGACAGGAATCGTCTCGGCGTCGTCGGTGATCGCCGACTACGTGATCGGTGTGGCGCCCGCTGAGCGCGCCGGTGCGACGTCGGGACTCTTGGAGACCTCGAGCGAACTCGGCGGGGCAGTCGGTATCGCGGTGCTCGGTAGTGTGTTGAACCTGGTGTACCGCATGGCTTTTCCCGCGGATCTGGCGGTGGGGCAGGCGGGTACGAGCCTTGCGGGTGCAGCGGCGACCGCAAAGCATCTCGACAAGGTTCAGGCGTCGAATGTGCTCGACGCTGCCCGCGGAGCATTTGTCGAAGGGGCGTCGGTCGCGGCCTGGGTCGGCGTCGGGGTGCTCGTGTCCACAGCGCTACTCGTGGTGTGGATGACGAGGACGTCCGACGTGGCCGATCGTCAGGAGAGTGCTGAACTCAGAAGACTTCGATCTTGACGCCGACGTCGACGATCATGTCGGTGCGACTGTCGGAGCTGTGTGCGAGTTCGATGAGTCGCTGAGTCTCTCCGTGGGGCACCTGCTTGCGGACGACGGCCTTGATCCCGTCGATGCTGATGCGGTCACCTGGCACGAGATCTTCAACAAAGAGCATGCGGGTCATGACCAAGAGATTACGTGTAGTTGGCATGTCGTGTGAGGGTACGAAGGCCCCATTAGCCCCTGTGAAGTGCATCACCGGCGTGGAGTCAGCCCGCGTTGGAGGTGCAACGACTGAAGATCACCTTTGGTGAACCGCCGGTCAGTCGCGTGGCTGCCGCGTCGCTCGCGGCCCGTTCGGTCGTCGCCCATGCCCATCCCCACGACAGGTCGGCCTGGGATTGAACGATGGCACCGCAGGCGTTGCGCCACCAGATCGCCGCCTGACAACTCGACACTCCGCACTGAGAGAGAGCGTTACGCTCGGCCTCCGCCCGCGACAGCGAGTTGACGGCATAGCCGACGTCACTGGTTTGCGTCGAGACCGCGATGGCGCCGTAGTAGTCGACAGGAGCAGGGGCCGGGGCCGCGGGAGGGAGGCCGGGAGTAGCGGTCGAATCCAAGTCGCGGGTCGTCGGCGCGCTGTAGTCATCGGTCGTCGTCGTGGTCGTCGTGCTCGACGACGCAACGGTCGACGAGTCGTCGGAGCGGTTGGACGCCCAGATCACCACACCGACCACCGCGACGATCGCGAGTACGACGAGCACTCCCACGGCCGCAAGGATGGCGACGAGCCCGCCGTTGCCGCGTCGGGGCGGCTGTGGGGGTCCTCCGAACCCTCCGCCTCCGTATCCTCCGCCTCCGTATCCCCCTGGTCCCGGACCGCCAGGGTAGGAGGGATAGGGGCCCTGCGGTGGAGGTCCTTGCGGGGGCCACGGTCCGTTTTGTCCCGATCCTGGGTAGGTCATGGAAACAGCATCGCATGGGGTCGGATGCGGGTCGGAGTCGAGTTCTGTTGTCGGCGTCAGGGTCTGCCGTGTGGATGACGCCCGACGCACACCGCCCGCCAGACCAAGTGGTCGGGCGGGCGGCGTGCGGTGCTGTTGTGCTGCGACTCAGCAGTCGTAGTACAGCGCGAATTCGTACGGGTGCGGGCGGATCTGAACCGGCTCGATCTCGTTCTCACGCTTGAGCGCGATCCAGGTCTCGATCAGGTCCTCGGTGAATACTCCACCGGCGGTGAGGTATTCGTGATCCTCTTCGAGCTTGTCGATGACGGCGCTCAGCGAGGTCGGTGCCTGCGGGATGTTCTTGGCCTCCTCCGGGGGAAGCTCGTAGAGATCCTTGTCGACGGGCTCGTGCGGCTCGATCTTGTTCTTGATGCCGTCGAGTCCGGCCATCATCATCGCGGCGAAGGCGAGGTACGGGTTGCCCGAGCTGTCGGGGCAGCGGAACTCGAGGCGCTTGGCCTTCGGGTTGTTGCCCGTGATCGGGATACGCACACAGGCCGACCGGTTGCGCTGGCTGTACACCAGGTTGATCGGAGCCTCGTAGCCCGGCACCAGACGCTTGTACGAGTTCACGGTCGGGTTGGTGAACGCCAGCAGCGACGGCGCGTGGTGCAGGATGCCGCCGATGTAGTAGCGAGCCAGATCCGACAGCCCCGCGTAGCCGGCCTCGTCGTGGAACAGCGGCTTGCCGTCCTTCCACAGCGACTGGTGAGCGTGCATGCCCGAGCCGTTGTCGCCGAAGAGCGGCTTCGGCATGAAGGTGACCGACTTGCCGTTCGCCCACGCCGTGTTCTTGATGATGTACTTGAACAGCAGCACGTCGTCGGCCGCATGGAGCAGCGTGTTGAACTTGTAGTTGATCTCGGCCTGGCCGCCGGTGCCCACCTCGTGGTGGCCACGTTCGAGCTCGAAGCCCGCGTTGGTCAGGTTGGTCGACATCTCGTCGCGCAGGTCGACGTAGTGGTCGTACGGCGCCACCGGGAAGTAGCCGCCCTTGGGGCGGACCTTGTAACCGAGGTTCGGCGAACCGTCGGGGTCGACGGGCGAACCGGCGTTCCACCAGCCCGACTCGGACTCGACCTCGTAGTAGGTGCCATTCATCTCCGAGCCGTAGGACACGCCGTCGAAGATGTAGAACTCGGCCTCGGCACCGAAGAAGCAGGTGTCGGCGATACCGGTAGAGGCCAAGTAGTCCTCGGCCTTACGGGCGACGTTGCGCGGGTCGCGGCTGTAGGCCTCACGGGTGAACGGGTCGTGGACGAAGAAGCTGACGTTCATCGTCTTGGCCTTGCGGAAGGGATCGATCTGAGCGGTTGCCGGATCCGGCAGCAGCATCATGTCCGACTCGTTGATGGACTGGAATCCACGGACAGACGAACCGTCGAAGGCGAGGCCCTCTTCGAAGACGCTCTCGTCGAACGCCGTTGCCGGGATGGAGAAGTGCTGCATCACGCCGGGCAGGTCGCAGAATCGGATGTCGACGTACTCGACACCTTCCTTCTTGATGCCCTCGAGTAGTTCTTCTTTGCTGCTGTACACCGTGCGGTGACTCCTTCACTATTTCGCCGGCGGGTGGCCACGAGACGGTCACCCGACACGCTCGTCCGCCACCGAGAGACAGCAGCGGATCTCAGCTCAGACCGTATGGATCGGACGTTGCCCGCGCGTCAAGGACGTGTTTCTCCTGTGTTACACACCGCGGACGTGGGACACCATAACTATTCCTGATTCCGGCCTTGCGCGCGTGGTGAATCTGACCACTCATCGGCGATACGTACGGAAGCTCGACGACGAGTGCCGATGCCGACCTGTGCGGGGCTGCCGGTGCTCTCATGTGCGGGGCATACACTGACGTGCAAGGACGAGCGCTTTGCACGGGCTCGTCGGGCGTACATCCCGCCGGCGGTTCACCTGTCGGGGGTCGAGGAGAGAGGGTGCCTGCGATGGGCCGCGCTACCGGATCATGGCTGTCGGGGCCTCAGGCTGGGCACGACGTCGACGTCGAATACCGTGGCGCCGACCTCGGGCTCCCCGAGACCGGTCCCGGCTCGCTCGCGGGTGGCTGGCATCGCGTCGCCGGATTGATGGTCGACTGGCTGATCGCAGGCGGGCTCTCGTTGCTGTTCGTCCGCTTCGGTTCACCCGACATGGGCACGGTCATTCTGGCGGTGTGGTTCGTCGTCGGTGTCGTCACCGTGACGTTGTTCGGCTTCACGCCGGGGCAATTCGCCGTGGGTACCCGCGTGGCCCGCGTCGACTACGGCGCCGATCGCACCTCCGCAGAGGTGAGCGGCTCCGAGCACTTCGCAGCGGTCGGCCCGATCCGCGCGCTTGCGCGCCAGGTGCTGATTGTGTTCATCGTGCCCGCGCTGATGAACGACTACAACGGCCGCGCGCTGCATGATCGCGCTACCGGCACAGCGATGATCAGGACCCGCTGAGCTCTGCCGTCGCCTCTGCGCGAATCTGGTCGAACTGGGCGCCCATCGCCTCGGAGAGGGCCATCGCGGCCGACAACGGCCGCACCATCACCGTGAAGTCGACAATCCTGCCGTCGTCATCGAGGTGGAGGAAGTCGCAACCGGACACGGTCTTACCCGACACCTTTGCCTCGAACAGCAGTGCATGGTCGCGCCCGTCGGGATCGCCGATCTCTCGCACGTAGTGAAAGTCCTCGAAGACCCGCATCACGCCGCGCAGAATCGCCGCCGTGATGGCCTTGCCCTCATACGGCGTGAAGGCGACCGGGCTGGTGAAGACGACGTCGTCGGCGAGGCATGCGGCCATCGCGGCTTCGTCGCCGCGCTCGACCGCTTCTCTGAATTCACGCATCGGGGTGCCGCGAGCTCAGCTACGACGACGCGCGGTGCGCTGCATGCTGCGCGTCTTCGCGTTCGCGGGCAGCGGGCCCTTCGGCATCGCAGGTCCGGAGCCGCGGCTGCTCAGCGCGCTGAGCCGACCCTCGAGGGCGTCGATGCGCTTGCCGTCGATGTTGCGGGGCAGCTTGTTGAGGTGGCGTTCGAGCTTGGAGAGCGGCACCTGGTCGTCGTCGTTGCCGACGTACACCTCATAGATGGGTGTGTCGCCGACGACGCGTGCGGCCTTCTTCTTCTCCTGTGCCACCAACGAGCGCACTCGGGTGGGGGAGCCCTCGGCGACGAGGATCACCCCGGGCTTGCCGATCACGCGATGCACGGCGTCGAGGTGGCTGGTGCCCGCGACGGCCTGGCTGACCCGCCACTGCCCGCGCATGTTGCCCAGCGCCCAACCGGCTGCGCCCGGTTGTCCCTCGGCCCGCGTGTACACCGTCTTCTGGACACGACGACCGAACAGGACGAACGCCGCGAGCAGACCCAGGATGACGCCCACCGGGATGAACAGCCACGGACTGCCGAACACGAATCCGAGAACGACGAACACCGCCACGACCAGCAAGAAGACACCGACCATGTACGGGATGAGCCGCTTGTCTTCTTTACGCTGCATCTGGAACGCCTGCCAGAGCTGCGTGTAACGCTCGCGCGAGGCCTTACGACGAGCCTTCTTCGCCGCGGCCTTTTCCTCTTTGCTTGCTGCAGACGCCTTTGCCATGCCCTCTAGGATACGTCCGACCGCCGACCGGCACGCCGGGGGTTGGCCGAGCTTTCAGGCGTCAGGGCTTTTGGAGCCGACGCCTGAGGGTTCGTCGGAAATCAGCGCGCGAGGCGTGAGAGGACGCTCGACGCTTCCTGGCTCGCCGACCCCTCGTTGGCGAGATGAGCCATCGCGGTGGGGATTTCGCGACCGTGATGGGCCATCGCCTGTGCATAGAGACGCCCGGCACGATACGACGAACGAACCAGCGGTCCGGCCATCACACCGGCGAACCCGACCTCACGCGCGAAGTCGGAATGCTCGACGAACTCCTCGGGCTTCACCCAGCGCTCGACGGGATGGTGCCGCGGAGACGGCCGCAGGTACTGCGTGATCGTGAGGATGTCGCAGCCCGCCTCATGCAGGTCGACGATGGACTCGCGGACCTCTTCGGGTGTCTCGCCCATCCCGAGGATCAGATTCGACTTGGTGACGAGCCCGAAGTCGCGTGCCTGGGTGAGGACGTCGAGCGACCGCTCGTATCGGAACGCAGGCCGGATGCGCTTGAAGATGCGGGGGACCGTCTCGAGATTGTGCGCCAGCACCTCGGGACGTGCGTCGAAGACCTCGTCGAGAAGGTCGGGCTTGGCGTGGAAGTCGGGAATCAGGTTCTCCACACCGGTGCCGGGGTTGAGTCGGTGGATTGCTCGCACAGTCTCGGCGTAGAGCCACGCGCCCTCGTCGGGGAGGTCGTCGCGCGCGACGCCGGTGATCGTCGAGTAGCGCAGACCCATCGCCTGCACGCTCTCGGCGACACGTCGTGGTTCGTCGCGGTCGAGATCGGCCGGCTTACCGGTGTCGATCTGGCAGAAGTCGCAGCGTCGAGTGCACTGTTCGCCACCGATCAGGAAGGTGGCCTCGCGGTCTTCCCAGCACTCGTAGATGTTGGGGCACCCCGCTTCTTCGCAGACCGTGTGCAGCCCTTCGCGTTTCACGAGTCCCTTGAGCTCCGAATACTCGGGGCCCATCGTCGCGCGCGTCTTGATCCACTTGGGTTTGCGTTCGATCGGGGTCTGCGCGTTGCGGACCTCGAGACGCAGCAGCTTGCGGCCGTCGGGGGCGGTGGGAGTGGAGGCTTGTGAATCAGACACGGTCACCGCACCGATGCTACGCCCGGCGCGACGCTCGCCTGCTGGTCCGTTACCCCGATCACATCGGCGCCGACGTCACGGTGGTCGAATGCCGAGCGCACCGCGTCGACGATGTCGACGAGCACCTCGTCGACGGTGATCTCGTGGCCCGCTTCGAGTGCGAGCGAGGTGACGCCTGCGTCGGCGATGCCGCACGGGACGATGGCGTCGAATGCGCTCATGTCGGGGTTCACGTTCAGTGCGAACCCGTGCAGGGTGATTCCGCGTGCAACCCTGATGCCGATCTGGCCGAGTTTGCGTTCGCCCGCGTCGTCGCAGACCCACACTCCCGACCTGCCGTCGACGCGCCCGGCGCTGACGCCGAACCGCGCACAGACCGCGATGAGCGCCGACTCGATGCGTCGTACGTAATCGACGACGTCGAGCGGCTGGGCGAGAGCGACGATCGGGTAGCCCACGAGCTGGCCGGGACCATGCCAGGTGATGCGTCCACCACGGTCGACGTCGACGACGTTGGCGCCGTTGGTCGGGAGGTCGGACGGCTCGGTGCGCTTGCCCGCCGTGTATGTGGAGGGGTGTTCGAGGAGCAGGAGGAGATCGTGATCGAGCGTGCCGTCGGCGCGCTCGGCCGCGAGGGAGTGTTGGGTGTCGTAGGCGTCCTGATAGTCGACGACGCCGAGGGTGCGTACCTCGAAAGGGGTCTCAGGATCGGTACGGATGGATTCGCGTGGCATGGGGATCCCTACCGGTTCGCGTAGGCCAGCCCGGAGTCGATGTCCGGGTGGGTGAAGGTGAAGTCGTTGTCGCTGAGCACTCCGGGTGCAACGCGCTGACTGAACAGAATCATTTCCTGCGCCATCTCGCCGCCGACGAACTTCGCGGCGAAACCGGGCACCCGTGCGATCGTCGGACGGTGTACGGCCCGACCGAACGCCGACACGAAGTCGGCGAACGGTACCGCGTCGGGAGCGGCGAGGTTCACCGGTCCGCTGATCGTCGACGACAGAAGGAACTCGATGGCGCGGATCTCGTCTTCAAGCGTGATCCACGAAAAGTATTGGCGCCCACTGCCGATGGTGCCGCCGAGGCCGAGCTTGAACAGGGGTCGGAGCTTTGCGAGCAGCCCGCCGGAGCCGGAGAGCACCGGAGCTGTGCGCAACAGCACGACGCGAGTGTCCTCACCCGCGTTGCTCACCGCTGCGTCCTCCCAGTCGACGACGAGATCGGCGAGGAAACCGCCTCCGGGGCCGTCGGACTCGATCGCCGCGTGTTCGCCGGTATCGCCGTAGTAGCCCGACGCGCTGGCGCTGAGGAACGTCGGGACTCCCGCGGTCCGTACGGCTTCGGCGAGCACCTCGGTCGGAGTGATCCGGGTGTCGCGCAGCTCCTGTTTGAACCGGCCCGTCCACAACTGGTTGCCCACCCCGACGCCGCCGAGGCTGACCACAGCGTCGACACCGTCGAGGGCTTCGGCCGGGACCCCGAGAGTCTCGGGGTCCCAACCGAATTCGTCGTCGGACAGCGGTTCGTGACGAACCAGGCGTCGGACCGTGTGGCCGGCTTCGGTCAGCGAGGTGACCAGAGCCGAACCGATCAGCCCATGAGAACCCGCGACGGCAATCAGCATGCGAGCCTTACAGCCCCAATTCCGCTGCGAACGCGCCTTCTTCGAGACGCTTCTTGATGGTCGTCAGGAAGCGGCCCGCATCGGCACCGTCGATGAGGCGGTGATCGTAGGTCAGCGGGAAGAACGACATCGAGCGCACCGCGATCGACTCCGAACCGTCGTCGCCGGTGATCACGACCGGACGCTTGACGATCGCGCCGGTACCGAGCATCGCCGCCTGCGGCGGAACGAGGATCGGGGTGTCGAAGAGCGCGCCCTGGCTGCCGATGTTGGTGATCGTGAACGTGCCACCCGCCAGCTCGTCCGGCTTGAGGCCGTTCGAGCGAGCCCGCGCCGCGATGTCGGCGATGGCGCGTGCCAGACCTGCGAGCGAGAGGTCGTCGGCGTTGTGGATCACCGGGGACAGCAGTCCGTTCTCGGTGTCGACGGCGATTCCGAGATGCACCTTGTCGTAGTAGGTGATCTCCTTCTTCTCCTCGTTGATCGACGCGTTGACGTTCGGGTGCGCCTTGAGCGCCTCGACGACGGCCTTCGCGATGAACGGGAGGTAGGTGAGATTCACACCCTCGGCGGCCTTGAACGACTCCTTGGCCGCCTTGCGCAGGGTGGCGACCTTCGACATGTCGATCTCGAAGACCTGGGTGAGCTGTGCGCTCTCCTGCAGCGACTCGCGCGTCTTCTTCGCCGTGATCTGCCGGATGCGGTTGATCTTCTGCGTGGTTCCGCGCAGCTCGGCGAGCTCGGGGCGAACCTCGGGGCCGTGTGCGGCCGGCGCCGATGCGGCAGCAGCCGGAGCCGACGATGCCGCCGGTGCAGCAGCGGGCGCGGGTGCCTTCTTGGCCTCTGCTGCCGCGAGCACGTCCTGCTTGCGGATACGGCCACCGACACCGGTTCCCTTGATGGAGTTGAGGTCGATGTCGTTGTCGGAGGCCAACTTACGGACCAGCGGGGTCACGTACGGCGTGGATTCGACGGTCGGCGGATCAGAGGATTCCTTGGCCGCTGGCGCAGTGCTGGCCTTCGCGGGTTCGGGTTCCGGAGCAGCCTTGGCGGGCTCTGGCTCTGGCTCTGGCTCGGGTTCCGGCTCTGGCTCGGGTTCTGCCTTTGCCGGCTCGGGCTCTGGCTCCGGCTCGGGTTCTGGCGCCGCGCCGGCCGCAGACTTGTCGCCGATCACCGCGAGCTTGCCGCCGATCTCGACGACATCGTCTTCGTTGGCGACGATTTCGATCAGTGTGCCTGCGACGGGCGACGGGATCTCGGTGTCGACCTTGTCGGTCGAGACCTCGAGGAGTGGCTCGTCCTCGGCGACCTCGTCGCCGACCTGCTTGAGCCAGTTGGTGACGGTGCCCTCGGTGACGGACTCGCCGAGTTCCGGCATCAGGACGTCGGTTCCGGATGCCGATCCGCTGGGCGCAGCCTGCGCGGCGGGCTTCTCGGCGGGGGCGTCGGCGTCGGTGGACGGTGCCTCGGGCTCCGGCTCGGGTTCGGCGGCCTGCTCCGGCTCGGTGCCGCCTGCCGAATCCGAATCCGAATCGTCGGACGGGGCTGCTTCACCCTCCTCGCCGATGACCGCGAGCTCGCCGCCGATCTCGACGACGTCGTCCTCATGGGCGACGATCTTCGTCAGCACACCGGATGTCGGAGCGGGGATTTCGGTGTCGACCTTGTCGGTGGAGACTTCGAGCAATGGCTCGTCGGCCTCGACGGTGTCTCCCTCCTCCTTCAGCCACCGGGTGACTGTCCCCTCTGTGACGCTTTCACCAAGGGCTGGCATCTGGACGGAGAAGGCCATCGTTGTTGACTCCTCGACTCGACGTATGTGTCTGGGTTATGTGTGGTCTGTCGCGGTGGTGTGTGCGCCTCCGAGACACGGGCGTCGGCGGGTGGCCGATGCCCACGCGCTAAACCCTACCCGCCACCGGCCCGCGCCATGTGGCGTGTCGACGCAACTGCGTTGGCGAGTCGGGGATGGTGGCGGATAGGGGTGCGCTCAGCCGTTCTCGGCGATGTCTTCGATCACGCGCGCGATGGTGCGGACCGGAACGCCGGTTCCGCCCTTGGGGGTGTAACCCCACGGCGCTCCGGAGTTGAAAGCCGGTCCGGCGACGTCGATGTGGGCCCACTGCACGCCGTCGGCGACGAACTCCTTGAGGAAAAGGCCCGCGGCGAGCATGCCGCCGTTGCGGTGATTGGTGACGTTGGCGAGATCGGCGACCCGGGACTTCAGATCGGCTCGCAGTTCGGAGGCAAGCGGCATCGGCCACGCGTTCTCGCCCACCTCTTGCGAGAGCTCGGCGACGCGGTCGCGGAACTCCTCGGTGCCCATGACACCCGGTGTGCGCGCTCCGAGCGCGACCATCTGGGCGCCGGTGAGCGTTGCGGTGTCGATGAGGTAGTCGGGCTCGTCCTCGCATGCGCGCACGATCGCGTCGGCGAGGACGAGTCGACCCTCGGCGTCGGTGTTCAAGACCTCGACCGTGGTTCCGCCGTATTGCGTGAGTACGTCGCCGGGACGCTGGGCGGTGCCCGACGGCATGTTCTCGGCCATCGGCACCGTGGCGGTGACCGACACGTCGACGTCGAGACGAGCGGCCAGGATGGTGGCCGCGATGACGGCGGCGGCACCCCCCATGTCGGAGGTCATGTGATCCATGTTGGCTGCGGGCTTGATCGAGATGCCGCCGGTGTCGAAGGTGATGCCCTTGCCGACGAGCGCCACCTTCTTGGCGTCCTTCTTTCCCGTGTGCGTCAGCCGGACCAGTCGCGGCAGGCGTGAACTGCCCTTGCCGACGCCGACGATCCCGCCGTACCCGCCCTTCTCCAGCTCGGTGTCGTCGAGGATCTCGACCTTCAGGCCGACTTTGCTACCGAGGTAGCGGGCGCGCTCGGCAAACTCCTCCGGATAGAGGTGGCTCGGCGGGGTGTTCACGAAGTCGCGGGCGATCGCGGTGGCATCGGCGACGGAGACGGCGTGCTCGAGCTGCGCGGTGGCAGCTTTCCCGGTGTTCTCCACGAGCAGGCGCACCGAGGTCGGCGGAGTCTTCGTGGGAAGCGTTTTGGCAGAACGGAATTCGTCGAACCGATAGGCGCCGAGGAAGAAGCCCTCGGCTACGGGCTCGATGCCCCCCGCCGCGAGAGTGGTGGCGACCTGCTCGTGACCGTTCAGTGCTCGAGCCACGATGCCCGCGGCTTGGCGAAGCTTCTCGGGATTCTCGACGTCGTCGGACGAGCCGAGGCCGACGGCCACCACGGCGTCGACGCCGAGCGACTCGGGGGCGGGAACGGTCGAGACATCCCCGTGTGCGCCGCTGGCACCGACCGCGACGAGCGCGTCGCTGATGGCCGACGCCTGCGCGTCGTCGAGGAGTCCGTCGCCGATGAACAGGGTGGGCGCCGCGTCGGAGTCCGTTTTCGTGGAGTCCTCGGGTTCAGAACTCTCGGGTGACACGAGCCCGATGACGAGTACCTCGTCGTTCTTGTCGAGGGAGGTTGCCAGTTGGATCTTGGGACCGCGTGTCCGGTCGACGCTCTCGTTCTTACTCACCCGCTCAACTCTGCCACGTCATTCCGCGGACCGACACGATCTCCGCCGAGCGGGTCCGACACCGGCAACGCTGCCTACGGTGACCCGGTGAGCGTGAGTTCGAAGAGGCGCGCCTGGCCGTCGCGAAGGTCGGCGTGGGTTCGTCTCGTCAGGCGTTCCCCGCGGTCGACACCAGCGGAGTGGATCCGGTGCGCTCACGGATCGTCGACATCGTGCACTCTGAGTACGACCGCAACGCGGCGGGCACGACCTACTCCGAGGGGGTCGACGAATCGTGGTGTGCCGACTTCGTCAGCACGGTGATGCGCAAAGCCGGTGTGCCGTTTGACAATCCGAACTCCGGATCATGGCGAATTCCCGGCGTCGCGACGCTTACCGACTATCTGCACGCGAGCGGGCGGTGGCGTCCGGCCTCGCGGGTGACGACAGTGGGCGGCGCCGAAGCGCAGGGGATCACTGTCGACCACTTCGATCTGCGGACGGTCGAGGGCGTGCAGGGCTATGGCGTCCCCTGAGCCGGTCGTCGTGTCGTGCGAGGTGCGCGGGCTCGACGTCGATCGGTAATCTGCCCGCATGACCGAATTGCTCGCCGGACCCATCGCCGACCGTCACTACGCACTCGGTGCCACCTTCGCCGAATTCGGTGGATGGCATATGCCCGTTTCGTATGCCGGCACCGTCGCAGAACACAACGCCGTCCGCGAGGCAGTCGGCATCTTCGATGTCAGTCATCTCGGCAAGGCGCTCGTGAAGGGTTCTGGCGCAGCAGATTTCGTCAATTCGACGCTGACGAACGATCTCGGGAAGATCCACGCGGGCAAGGCGCAGTACACGCTGTGTTGCAACGAATCCGGGGGAGTGGTCGACGACCTCATCGCGTACCTCGTCTCCGACGACGAAGTGTTCCTGGTGCCGAACGCCGCGAACACCGCGAAGGTCGTCGCGGCGCTACAGGCCGTCGCGCCGGAAGGTGTCGAGATCACCGACGCACATCGTGACTACGCAGTCTTTGCTGTCCAGGGGCCGAAGAGCCCCGATGTGCTTGCCGCCGTTGGTCTTCCGACCGACATGGAGTACATGGCGTACGCGGATGCCGACCTCAAGACCGACGATGCGTCGTATCCGGTGCGGGTATGCCGGACCGGATACACCGGCGAGCGGGGGTACGAAATCCTCCCGCGATGGAGCGACGCCGGCCCCGTGTTCGACGCTCTGCTCACCGAGGTGACAAACGCCGGAGGCCAGCCGGCCGGGCTCGGCGCCCGTGACACGTTGCGCACCGAGATGGGCTACGCGCTGCACGGCCACGAACTCACCGAAGAGATCACGCCCAACCAGGCACGCAGCGGATGGGCGGTCGGGTGGGACAAGCCCGCGTTCTTCGGGCATGACGCTCTTGTGGCGGAGAAGGAGGCCGGGCCGGCCCGACGCCTCTACGGGCTCAAGGCAACAGGTCGCGGCGTTCCGCGTGCGGGACTGACGGTGCTGGCCGGGCCGGGTGGCGAGACCGTCGGCGAGACGACGTCCGGGACGTTCTCGCCGACCCTCAAGCAGGGCATCGCGCTCGCGCTGATCGAC
>NZ_LZTE01000060.1:0-177990 GCF_001665925.1 Gordonia sp. 852002-50816_SCH5313054-c | reverse complement strand
CCCACCTCACCTAGACCGCAACAGCAAGCACACAAAAATCAGGAGTCACGTTCTTACACAAACATCTTGACAAGCTCGGGGATTGCCTCCAGCACCTCCAACACCGCCCGGACATGCGCACCGGCGACCCGACCCTCCACCACATAGCCGGCCAACGTCGGGCACGACGGTGGCAGTCGGTCACCGCAGATCGTGGTGAACGACCCGGTCGCCGCGATCACCCGATGCCGCGCCGCCGGGTCACCAATGTGCAGGCCATGCCCCATGAAATTGCGAACATCGCGGAAACCCAGGGCGCGGGGCAGATCGCGGTCGGAAGCTTCCACAATCAAGCGATCGGTGACCGCGCCCGCGGTCCGCAGCGCCAGGCGTTCGGCCTCCACAGTGGCTTCCACCAGCGCCGCGTCGGATACCAGCGACACATCGACGGCAGCCAACTCATCCAACACCGCGGCAAGGCGTGACAGTTTCTCCGCCACGACAGCATCCGCCGATCCCGCCGGCGCAGTCGCCAAAGCCGAAGGCGCACGGCCATTCTCGCTGTTGTTGCGATTGCTGTTGCTGTTCACGTGCCGCCACCCCCGCCCCAGGTTGTGTCGAATATGTGTTCTACATTACCCGACAATACAGACAGCGTCGAGGAATTCTCGAACAATTTTTCGACCTTGTGGACACGCGTTTCGCCGAGTCTCGACCACCCATTTTCGGTCCAGCGTTGCGGCGTTGAACACTCGAGGTGTCAAGGATGCTCGTGATCGCCGAGAACGCGACGGCGGCACGGTTCTCCGTGGCGATAGTTGCCAAAACAGGCGATCGGCAGCAGCCAATGGTCCTCAGGCAGTGCCGAGCCGATGTCGGACCCGGTTCACGCGGCCCGCTCAGGTTCATCGAGCGGGCCCGTCGACGAGAGCCGCGCAGCATGTCCGAACACACGTTGGTGGCGATCTTGTACAACCATGACCGGTTAGAGACTTTGGCGGGGTCGAATCGATCGGCGTGCTGCCACGCCCGCATCATCGTCTCCTACACCGCGTCCTCAGCATCAAACGGAGACGCCAACATGCGATAGCAGTACCCGGTCAGCTCTCGGCGATACTGCTCGGAAGCCTCACTCACCGCATCAGCCTGCACATCGCCACCCCATGGCAGTCGCCGCTCGCTGCCCCTTCCGCAAAGACACCCCGGCAATTGGTAACTAGTCAGTTACCATTTACGAGTGTCCGTCTTCGTCGCAATCGCCGACCCGGTGCGTCGCGGGATCCTGCGGATCCTGGTCGACGGCCCGCAACGAGTCGTCGACATCCAACGGTTGCTCGCCGCCCGTCACCCGGTCTCGCGGCCCGCGGTGAGTCGACACTTACGGGTGCTCGCCGAGGCCAGCCTGGTCGAGGCTGCCACGACGGGCCGGGAACGTCACTACCGACTCGACCCGACACCACTGCTCGAGGTGCGGAAGTTGTTGTCCGACCTCGGATCCGGGGACGCCGCGGACGCCTCCCGCGTGCCGATCGCGGAGTCGGCACTCGACGCCCTGAACACCGAGGTGTACCGAACCCGACGCGAAAGACGCAGGGCCACAAGCCCAGACAGGTCCAGCCGACACACTGCCGAACCCGACGTCACATCCCACCAGATACAGGAGCCAGGATGACGAATGCACCCATACCCAGCGCCGGCACCGCGTCCGCCGAGACGGCGACGTGGTCGAGTTCACCCGTACCTACCGCGCCGCCGTCGACGACGTGTGGGCCGCCGTGACCGAGTCCGATCGGCTCGCCCGCTGGATCGGTTTCTTCGACGGTGACCCCGACGAGGGTCACGTCGCCTTCACGATGAACGCCGAGGGGGAGGAGAACATGACCCCGGTGCGCTACGACATTCGACGCTGCGAGCCGCCACATGTCCTTCAGGTGCACACGACCGACGATGCCGGTACGTGGGATCTGATCCTTGAGCTGGACGAGAACAGTGGCATCACGACGCTGAGGCTCAGTCAGATCGTCCACGACCCGGAGATCATCGAAAGCACCGGACCGGGGTGGGAGTACTACCTGGATCGTCTCTCAGCGGTAGTGACCGGAACGGACCCGGCCGACATCGACTTCGATGACTACTACCCGGCGCAACGGGAGTACTACCTCACGGTGCGGGACCGGGTGAACGCGAGCGCGAACCGGTCACCGGACTCCGGCTACTGACGTCGGCGGTGTCGACCCCCGCCGGTTGAGTAATGACCGGCGGTGCGGCGGGAAGCGGGCGCGAGTCTCTTGTCTGCGCCACAGCAATGCGCGACGGCGCCGACACGGAAAACATTCAGTCGCAGGCACTTGGACCGACCGTGCAGATCTTGTCGCCGGTCCTCCACGCTGGAGACTGGCTTGAGCATCTGTACTCGCGATCTCCCGACACGACCCAGCACGGCTCGATTGCCCCAGCCCGGCCGCCCAACGAAAAAAATCCCGGAGAGCAATGCTCTCCGGGATTCTCGCGGTGTCCGAGGGGGGACTTGAACCCCCACGCCCGTTAATAGGGCACTAGCACCTCAAGCTAGCGCGTCTGCCATTCCGCCACTCGGACTCGGTGCTTCGGTGTCTCGCGGATTTCTCCGTTCCGCACCGGGCCGGATAACACTAACCGAGGTTGCCCCCGTATCCCAAATCCCGTAGGAGTGAGGGGTGACTTCGGAGCCTGAGAACACCGCCGGGACCATCAAAGCCGTCGACGAAGTGGTCGATATCGTCAGCAAACTGATCCGCTTCGACACCTCCAACACGGGAGAGCCCGAGACGACGAAGGGCGAGGAGGACTGCGCCAAGTGGGTGGCGGGGATGCTCGAAGAGGTGGGGTACACCACTCAGTACGTCGAGTCGGGGCGACCGGGACGCGGAAACGTGTTCGCGCGGCTCGCCGGTCCGCCTGATTCCGACCGTGGTGCGCTCCTGGTGCACGCTCATCTCGACGTCGTGCCCGCAGAGCCTGCCGACTGGAGTGTCCACCCGTTTTCGGGGTCGGTGTCCGACGGCTACATCTGGGGCCGCGGCGCCGTCGACATGAAGGACATGGCGGGGATGGCGCTCGCACTGGCCCGCCAGTTCAAACGCGACGGCACCGTGCCGCCGCGTGAACTGGTCTTCGCCTTTCTTGCCGACGAAGAAGCCGGCGGGACGTGGGGTTCTCACTGGCTGGTGGAGCATCGGCCGGACCTGTTCGAGGGCATCACCGAGGCAGTCGGCGAGGTCGGCGGCTACTCACTGACCGTCGACCGCCCGGACGGCACGCAGCGTCGTCTCTATTTGGTGGAGACGGCCGAGAAGGGGCTCTCGTGGATGCGGCTCACCGCCGAAGCCACTGCGGGCCACGGCTCGTTCCTGCACTCCGACAATGCTGTCACCGAGATCGCCTCCGCGGTCGCGCGAATCGGAAACCACGAATTCCCTCTCGTGATCAGCGATTCGGTGGCCGAGTTCCTGCAGGCGGTGTCCGAGGAGACCGGTTGGGATCTCGGTCCCGACACACCCGACCTCGAGACCGCCCTGTTCAAACTGGGCAGCCTCGCCCGGATCCTCGGTGCCACACTGCGTGACACCGCCAACCCGACCATGCTCAAGGCCGGCTACAAGGCCAACGTCATCCCGCAGAAGGCCGAGGCCGTCGTCGACTGCCGTGTCCTTCCCGGGCGCCAGAAGGCATTCGAGGCTGAGATCGACGAGTTGATCGGCCCCAATGTCCGACGGGAATGGATCACCCACCTCGACTCCTACGAGACGACCTTCGACGGCAACCTCGTCGACGCGATGAACGACGCGATCCTCGCCTACGACGAGGACGGTCGGACCGTCCCGTACATGATGTCGGGCGGCACCGACGCCAAGGCGTTCGCCAAGCTCGGAATCAGGTGCTTCGGCTTCGCGCCGCTGCGCCTGCCGCCCGAACTCGACTTCGCCGCGCTCTTCCACGGCGTCGACGAGCGTGTCCCGGTGGATTCGGTCCTGTTCGGCACGCAGGTGTTCGAGCACTTCCTGCATCACAGCTGAGCGGTCCCCCGACCTACGGTTCAGCTGCGACGCGTCAGCGCGATCAGTCGCCGAGCACCCGCCGCAGGTAGTCGTTGCCGAAGACACGCGAGGGGTCGTACTTGTCCCGAACCGCGAGGAAGTCGTCGAATTGCGGGTACACAGCGCGGAAGTACTCCGCGTCGCGGGTGTGTAGCTTGCCCCAGTGTGGCCTGCCGTTGTGGGCAACCATGATCTCCTCGACGTCGGCGAAGAACGCCGAGATGTCCGCGGGATCGTCACGGTGGTAGCGGTGGACCGCGATGTAGCCCGTGGTACGTCCCGAGGCCGTCGAGAGCATCAGATCGTCGGCGGCGGCAGCGCGCACCTCCACCGGGAAGCTGACGCGGTATCCCTTGCGTGCGATGAGCTTCTCGATGTCGTTGAGTACCTCCGCCACGGCGGGCAGTTCGACCGCGTACTCCATCTCGCGGAAGCGCACATCACGGATCGACGCGAAGACCTCTGCCGACGGTGCGACGTACGTGCGCTCCGAAAGCGCATGACTCGCAACCCGATTGAGCGTCGGTACAACTGCGGGAACCCGCCGTCCGAGTTCGCAGACAACGCCGTAGACCTTGTTGCTGATCAGGTCGTCGTCGATGTATCTACGCACCGAGCCCGGCCCACTTGGCGTGGCGCCTGCGGGAAGCCTTGTATTGGTCTTGGCCAGCGCGCGACGAGTGTGCGGGAACCAGTAGAACTCGTGGTGGTCGAAGGATTCGACGCGGTCGAGAAAGCCGCCGACCGCATCGTCGAGATCGAGAGGCTCGTCGTGAGCGCGGAGACTGAACGCATCGACGCATTCGATGGTCAGCTCGACGATGACCCCAAGCGCACCCAATCCCAAAGCAACAGCGCGCAATTCGTCATCGTCGGCAGTGAGGGTGACGACGTCGCCGGTACCGGTGACGATCTTCGCGCCGACGATCTGCGTCGAGATCCCACCGAAGTGCAGACCGGTGCCGTGTGTACCCGTCGACGTGGCCCCGGTGATCGTCTGGCGATCGATGTCGCCGAGATTGCGCATTCCGAGCCCGTAAGGGGCGAGCAGAGCAGGGATCTCGTGCAGCCGGGTGCCCGCCCGCAACGTCACCCGCTTCCCGTCGACGCCGACCACCCCGCGCAGCGCGGACATGTCGAGCTGAATGCCCTCTGGCACGCCGATGGCGGTGAAGCTGTGCCCGGAGCCGATCGGCTTGATGCGTGTCCCGTCGGCCACTGCTCTCGCGACGAGCTGCGCGACGGCGTCGACGCTGTCGGGTGTCGCGACTGCCGTTGTGGCCGACTGGTTTCCACTCCAATTGCGCCACTGCGTGCGCGTCTGTGTTGTCACAGGTAGCACTTTTCTTCCCCTCGGTAGGTCGGAACGAGATCGTCGACGCGTGCCTGTCCGTTCTGGTCACGTCCGATCAGAGCAACTGTCCTGGCGCGCTCGCACACCTCGCCGGACTTGGTGTGGCGGAACCACACTCGATCACCCGGCACCAGCGTCGACGCGGCGTCGCCGGTCAGCGGCGTCTGCACCTCGCCGGCGGCCTCGGTGCCGACGTAGGACAAACCCGCGGGCCACACCGGACGCGGCAGCCTGTCGGGCGCGGGTGGGCCGGAGGCGATCCATCCGCCACCCGCGCACGTGATGATCTTTGGCGCGGGTCTGCGCGTCACGTCGAGACCGAACATCAACGCTGGAGCGGGCTGAAAGCGTCGGTATCCGTCGAACAGATGGCCGCCGAAAAGCCCACTGCCCGCGGCGATGTCGGTGACTGAACTGTCGCGGGCGGTCTCTTCGAGCGAACCGGTTCCGCCCGCGTTGACGATCTCGATGTCGGCGAGCTCGCGCAGTGAGGAGATGATCGCGCCCCGTCGTCGTCGTAATTCGAGCATGGACACGCGCTGCATCGCACGGGTCGCCCGGTTCATCAATGGCTTGCCGTCGACGTCGTCGGCGACTCCCGCAACCTGAGCCTCGTACGACATCACGCCGACCAGTGCGAAACCCGGACGTGCGACGATCGCGCGGGCCAGCGTCAGGGCGGCGTCTGCATCGTGCACAGGGGAGCGTCGGACACCGAGGTGGACGCGACCGCCGAACAGCCGCAACGAGGCGTCGAGGTCGATGGCCACGCGAACCACCGAACGGTGCTCTGGCGAGACGATGGAGTCGATGACGTCGAGTTGCGCGACGTCGTCGACGAGCAGCGTGACGCGCGTCAGTGCGACGTCGTCGGCGAGGAGGTCGGCGAGAGCGGCACGTCGAACCGACGGATACCCGAGGAGCACGTCGTCGATGTTCGACTCGGTGGCCAACCACTGCGCCTCGGCGACATCGTAGGCAAGGACTCCCGCAAACCCATCGCGCGCGACGACGTCGTCGATGATCGATCGCACGCGAAGCGACTTGCTGGCCAACCGAATCGGCACACCGTTAGCTCGGGCGGTCAGGTCGGCGATGTTGTGTTCTAGCGCGGCGAGATCCAGTGCGAGGGTCGGCGCGTCGAGTCCCGCATCACGCACCGCCGCGTCGATTCCCGCGTAATACCCGTCGGGGTCGGTCGACCACGGCTGTGACGACGCGACTGCGCCCGAGTGGGTTGTCGTGGCCTCGAGACGGCCCATATGTGCTGCTCCCAGAGGTGTTGTGGGGAGCTCGGAGTACCCGGCTCCCAAAGTTGACCAAGTGGTCAACTGAAAGTTACTACACAACTTCCGGCGGCGGGACGTGAAAGTGCATCTCGGGCTCCGAGCGCTGCGGATTAGACTCGCGAACGAGTCCACGCACGCTCGGCCATACCGGCCGTACTCGCGAGAGAAAGGTGTTCGATGACCTCGTACGACCCCTACGCAGACCTGCCGAACCTGCCGACGTTCACGCTGACTTCGGAGAGCGTGGCCGACGGCGCGCCGCTGGCAACTCCTCAGGTCAGCGGAATCATGGGCGCGGGCGGCGCCGACGCCTCACCGCAGCTCTCGTGGTCTGGATTTCCCTCGGAGACAAAGAGTTTCGCCGTGACGGTCTACGACCCCGACGCTCCGACTGCCGCAGGTTTTTGGCACTGGGCCGTCGCCGACATCCCTGCATCGGTGACGAGTCTCGCCGAGGATGCAGGCGACGAGAACGGGAGTGGTCTACCCGCGGGAGCGGTCACCCTGGCCAACGACGCCTCACTCAAGCGGTTCGTCGGAGCTGCGCCGCCGCCCGGACACGGCCCGCACCGGTACATGATCGTCGTGCACGCCGTCGACGTCGAGTCGCTCGAATTGCCCGAGAACGCGACGCCGGCCTACCTCGGATTCAACCTGTTCTCGCACGCGATCGGACGCGCGCGCATCATCGGGACGTACGAACAGCCCGCCGAGAACGTCTGACTCGACGATCAGCCGCGTGGCGCGCTGCCGACCGCCTCGGAGATGTTGCTCAATCCGGCGGCGCGCACGCGGGCTGCGAGTCCCTCATGGATCTCGCGTAGTCGCACCGGCCCCCCGTAGATGAAGCCGGTGTAGGTCTGCAACAGATCGGCGCCCGCGCAGATGCGCTCCCATGCCTGATCGGGCGTCTCGATACCGCCGACACTGATCAAGGCGAGCTTGCCGCCGACGCGAGAGTACAAGCGGCGCAACACCTCCAGCGACCGATCAGCGAGCGGTGCGCCGGAAAGTCCGCCCGCACCCATCGCCTCGACCTCGTCTGCTGGAGTGGTGAGTCCGTCACGCGAGATCGTCGTATTCGTCGCGACGATGCCCGCCAGACCGAGTTCGACGGCCAGATCGGCCACCGCGTCGATGTCGGCGTCGGCGAGGTCGGGGGCGATCTTCACGAGGGCCGGAACCGTCACCTCGTCGAGTACCGCGGCGAGAATCGGCCGCAGTGAGTCGACGGCCTGGAGATCGCGGAGACCGGGAGTGTTCGGTGAGCTCACGTTGACCACCACGAAATCGGCATGCTGGCCCAGCAGGCGAGCCGAGATCCGGTAGTCCTTGACGGCGCCGTCGAGCGGCACCACCTTGGTCTTGCCGATGTTCGCGCCGATCGGACCGGGGATACCCCGCCCCTTGGCCGCCAGGAGATTGTCAGCCGCTGCCACCGCGCCGGGGTTGTTGAATCCCATGCGGTTGATCAGCGCACGGTCGGCTGGCAAACGGAACAGCCGCGGTGGCGGATTGCCCGGCTGGGCCTGGCCGGTGACGGTGCCGACCTCGGCGTACCCGAAGCCGAGAAGTGCCCACGCGTCGGCCGCTGCGGCCGACTTGTCGAAACCTGCTGCCAGTCCCAGGGGCGCCGGGAAGGTGACACCGAAGACGTCTTGGCGCAGCACCGGGTCGGGAACGGTGAACAGTCGCGCGAGGAGCGTCCGCGCGATGCCCAGCCTGCTGGTGGTGCGGATCGACGCCATGATGATCGAGTGGATGCGCTCGGGGGCGAGAAGGAACATCGCCTTCAGGCCGAGCGGATACAGGACCCGGTTGACGCGGGTCAGCATGCCTCGGCACTTCCGCCGAACTGCTCGCCACCTCGGCCCCGTGGCGGTTTTTTGCGTCGTAGCAACACTTTTCGGGTGCCATCGGTGTACAGCCGAACCCGCGACAGTTCCCAGCCACCGAACTCGGCTTCGAGTGACAGACGCATCGACGCCGTCACCCTGGTGATGTCCGGCGGAAGCTTGATCAACATCGTCTCGTAGTCCTCGGACGTCACCTCCCATCCGCGGGGATACCGCGCACCGATTCGTGCGCTGGTGCGGTGATGCTGGGGGAGCCGGTGATGACCGGGCGTCGACATCAGCGTCCCGCCTCGCTCGGCGCGGCAGTGGGACTGCTCACAGGTGCCCCTTGGGTATACGGCGGACTGACAGCCTGCACGCCACCGTCGCGGGCCGACAAGACGTAAACGGTGCCGGACGCATCGTCGACGGTGAGGGCGTCGGGCTGGGCGACCGCGGCGAAGCGATGCTTCTCGACGGGTTCACCACCGGCAAGGTCATACGCCACCACCTCGTTGTTCGCCGTCGTCGACACCCAAAGGAGATTGCGGGTGTCGTCGTAGTCTACGGCGTACGGTCCGTTCGGCACGGGATAGCGGAATCGCATCACCAGCGGTGCTCCATAGAATCCGACGATCTCGTCGTCGCGTGTGTTGGCCACCAGGATTCGCCCGTAGTGGTCGACGGTCGCCTCGGTGGCGCCGTTGCCCGCGCGCAGCGCCGCACCGAACTCGCCGGTGGAGATGTTGACCGGGGTGACAGACGACTGCGCTTTGTCGAGCACGACGACCTGCTCGTCAGGGAGGTCGGCGCCGACGGGGGAGACGGTGATCTGATCCACGCCGACGAATCCGCCGATATCGCGGCTCTGCTTGAGCGCGGCGTCGAAGACCACGAGGTGACCGTTTGCCGTGCCCACGAGGATCTGTCCGGCTGCCGTGCGAGCCAGCGCGGTGGGCTCCGACACCGAGGTGCGCGCTGACGTCACGGCTCCGTCGGGAGCGATGCGCACCAGGGTTTCCGGCCCCGCACCGACGAATGCGCCGTCGCCGACCCCGATCAATCGTGTGAGCCGGGGTACCGCGACGGTGCTCGGCGGAGTGGTGATCGCCTCCGTCGACAATCGGAGCACTGATGTCCCGTCTTTGCTCAGAACACCCAGCGAGTTGCCCGAATGAGCCAGCTGCGTGCTTCCCGGCGGCGTCGGCACAACCGTGCCCGCAGGCGTGGCGGCAGGTCCGGCGGGGGCGGCACTTGCGGTCGCGGGCGCCACCGTTTCCTTCTTGCCGCCGCCATCGTCCGACGATCCGCAGCCCGCCAGCACCATCGACGCGACCACGATCGTTGCGATACCCCAGACCGGCGCCGAACGTCGGCGAGCAGAGTGAGCGGTATCGACAAGCCGGGGTGAGCGCATGCAACTATCTTGCGCGACGCACATCGGTCGGCCGCCGACAGGTCGGCGTCGCCGTTCGCCGGATCACATCCGGTGTGCCGCTCGCGCGTCGCATACGACCGGTAGCATCGTCGCCCGTGACCGAGACCATGACCTGGGCCCAGGCGATCGTGCTGGGAATCATCCAGGGCCTCACCGAGTTTCTTCCGATCTCATCGTCGGCCCACCTGCGCATCGCCTCGGAACTGATGTTCGGTGGCGACGCCGGAGCGTCGTTCACCGCTGTGATCCAACTCGGAACCGAGGCTGCGGTTCTCGTGTTCTTCGCCCGCGACATCGGCCGCATCATCACCGCCTGGTTCCGCGGACTGTTCAACGAACACGAGCGCAACCTCGACTACCGGATCGGTTGGTACGTGATCTTCGCGACCATTCCGATCGGCATCATCGGCTTCTTGCTGAAGGACGAGATCCGCACCGCTGCGCGCAACCTGTGGATCACCGCGATCGTCCTGATCGTGTTCTCGGGAGTGTTCTGGCTCGCCGAACGCGTCGCAACGCAGTCCCGGTCGATCGAGCAGCTCACCCTGCGCGACGGCCTCGTCATGGGTCTCGCGCAGTGCCTCGCCCTGGTGCCCGGCGTGTCACGCTCGGGTGCGACGGCAAGCGCGGGTCTGTTCCTCGGGCTCGAGCGCGAAGCCGCGTTCCGCTTCTCGTTTCTGCTCGCGATCCCCGCGGTGCTGGCGTCCGGACTGTTCAGTCTCCCCGACGCCTTCCACCCCTCCGGCGACGGTATGGAGGCCACCGGCGCACAACTCGCGGTGGCCACACTGATCTCCTTCGTCGTCGGCTACATCTCGATCGCCTGGCTGCTGCGCTTCGTCAGCGGACACTCGCTCAACTGGTTCGGCGTGTACCGCGTGGCCCTCGGCCTCGTCGTGATCGGGCTGCTCTCCGCCGGGGTCATCAGCGCGACCTGACCTGCGCCGTGTCGGCCGTCTGTGCCGCAGCGGGCGCGAGTGCCTATGGTTGAGGGATGACCGTGATCCTGGTTCGCCATGGCCGGTCGGTTGCCAATACCTCGGGCGTACTGGCCGGCCGCACGCCGGGCGTCGCCCTCGACGACAAGGGACGCTCGCAGGCGGCGGAACTGGTGAATCGACTCGGCTCGTGCGTCGAGCAGATCACCGCGGTGGCTCGCTCACCATTGCAACGGTGTGGTGAGACCGTTGCACCGTTGCTCGCAGCCATCACCGAGCAGACCGGTCGTCAGGTTCCCGAGGTGGTCGTCGACGATCTCGCAGAGGTCGACTACGGCAGTTGGACCAACCGACCGATCAAAGACCTCCTCGCCGAGCCTCTCTGGAAGGTGGTGCAGCAGCACCCGTCGGCTGCCGTCTTCCCTGAGGGCGAGGGCCTGTCTCAGGTTCAAGCCCGTGCCGTTGCCGCCATCCGCAGGCTCGACCGCGAACTCGGGGGGCCGGATGGCTCCGGAGTCTGGGTCGCGTGCTCACACGGCGACGTGATCAAATCGGTGATCTCCGACGCGATGGGTGCCCACCTCGACACCTTCCAACGGATCGTGATCGAACCGGCGTCGATCAGCATCGTCCGCTACGGCGCGACACGCCCGTACGTGCAGACGGTCAACAACACCGCAGTGATCTCGATACCGTCGCCCCCGCCGAAGAAGAGCCACGACGCCGTCTCCCACGACGCCCCCTCCCACGACGCCGCAGCCGAGGACGACGCGACCATCGGAGGCGAGACCGGCGTCGACGACAACACCCTGCGACCGGCAACTTCTGCACAGGCTCCCGCCGGACGCGGATAATGAACACACGAGAAAAGGAGGTGTGATGTCTCGAGCGATCCATGTCTTCCGCAGCCCGGACCGGTTTGTCGCCGGTACCGTCGGACAACCGGGCGACCGGACGTTCTACCTCCAGGCCGTCCACGAGGCGCGCATCATCAGCGTGATGCTCGAAAAGCAACAGGTGCAGATCCTCGCCGATCGGATCGGCGCTCTGCTCGACGAGATCCATCGCAGGTTCGGCACCCCGATTCCACCGCCGTCCGACCGCGTCGGAGATCTCAGCCCCCTGGTGATGCCGGTCGACGCCGAGTTCCGGGTCGGAACCATGGGCCTCGGCTGGGATGCCGAGTCCGAGGCCGTCGTCGTGGAGTTGCTCGCCATCACCGAGGGTGAGTTCGACGAGAGCGTCGTCCTCGACGACACCGACGAGGGTCCCGATGCCGTCCGCGTGTTCCTCACCACGCAGGCCGCGCGCGAGTTCGCCGCGCGATCGTCGCGGGTAATCTCCGCCGGGCGGCCGCCGTGCCCGCTGTGCGCCGAGCCTCTCGATCCCGCCGGTCACCTCTGTGTCCGCACAAACGGCTTCAAACGCGACGCAGAGTTGAGCAAATCGATCGAATTCGTCGACCCGGAGGTGTTCCGCGATCTGTCGCTCGGCGATGACTCGGGTCTCTACGACACCCACGACGAAGGCGACGAGTCAGGAGAAGGACCCGACGCCGACAGCCCGGGGCGGGATTGACACCGATGCAACCGGGGGAGGCCGCAGGCGAGCCCGGTACGGGCGGCATCACCTCAGATGATGCGCTCCGCGAGGGAGAACTGGTCATCGTCGGCCGAATCCCGACGGCGAGCAACGCGACCCTCGTCTGCGAGGCAACACCGTCATCAGGCGGCAGCGTTCGGTGTGTCTACAAACCGATTCGTGGCGAAGTGCCGCTGTGGGACTTTCCCGACGGCACTCTTGCTGGGCGCGAGGTGGCGTCGTACCTGATCTCCGAGGCACTCGGCTGGCACACGATCCCGACGACGGTGATGCGCGACGGTCCGCTCGGCCCCGGAATGGTCCAGCGCTGGATCGACACCCCCGATCCCGACTCCGGCGACCTCCCGGCGGCTCGCGTCGACCTCGTGGACCTGTGCCCGCCCGACACCGTCCCGGACAACTATCGGCCGATCCTGCGGGCGCTCGATCCACTTGGTGAGCAGGTCGTTCTCGTCCACGCCGACGATCCGCGCCTGCTGCGGATGGCGGTGCTCGACGTCATCCTCAACAACGCCGACCGCAAGGGCGGACACGTACTCGAAGGTCTCGACGGCAACGTCTACGGCGTCGACCACGGCATCTGCCTGCACACCGACGACAAACTGCGCACGGTGCTGTGGGGCTGGGCGGGCGATCAGATCCCCGGCCACCTGATCGCCGATATCGCGACGCTCGCCGAGGCCCTGGAGTCCGACGACTCGCAGCTCCGCGCGTCACTGGCCCCACACATCACCGACGACGAGATCGACGCACTCACCCTGCGCGCCATCATCCTCGCCGAATCCGGCAGGCTTCCCATGCCGCCGCCTCACCGCCCCATTCCCTGGCCACCGTTCTGACGACCTATTCAGACAGCCCGTTCTGACAGCCCTGTTCGGACCCGTCTGAGAGCGGCCAATACAGTGGGACATATGCAATCGTGGCCCCAACCGGCTGTGCCCACCGTCGGCGGATCCGGACCCGCGCTCCGCCTGTACGACACCTCGAGCCGCACCGTCCGACCCGTCTCGCCCGGCGCGACCGCGACCATGTACGTCTGTGGCATCACGCCCTACGACGCAACGCACCTCGGTCACGCGGCCACCTACCTCACCTTCGACATCGTCAACCGGGTGCTGCGCGATCAGGGGCATGAGGTGCACTACGTGCAGAACATCACCGACGTCGACGACCCGCTGTTCGAGCGTGCCGCCCGCGACGGCGTCGATTGGCGTGCGCTGGGCTCCGAGCAGATTCAGCTCTTCCGCGACGACATGACCGCGCTGAGCGTCCTACCGCCGCGCGACTACATCGGTGCGATGGAGTCCGTCGACGAGGTCATCGAAATGGTGGGCAAACTCCTCGCGTCCGGCGCGGCGTACGTCGTCGACGATCCCGAGTTCCCCGACGTGTACTACCGCGCGGATGCCACCGAGCAGTTCGGCTACGAATCCGGGTACGACCGGGCGACGATGGAACGGTTCTTCGCCGAACGCGGCGGCGACCCCGACCGTCAGGGCAAGCGTGACCGCCTCGATCCCATCCTGTGGCGGGCGCGTCGCCCCGACGAACCGTCATGGGAGTCGCCGTTCGGACCGGGACGTCCCGGCTGGCACGTCGAGTGTTCGGCGATCGCACTGAACCGGCTCGGCGTCGAATTCGACATTCAGGGTGGCGGAAACGACCTGATCTTCCCTCATCACGAGTTCTCCGCAGCGCATGGCGAGGCGTACACGGGCGCTAGGCGCTTTGCGCGCCACTATGTGCACACCGGCATGGTCGGACTCGACGGCGAGAAGATGTCGAAGAGCCGTGGAAACCTCGTGTTCGTGTCGGTGCTGCGCCGTGCGGGTGAGGACCCTGCGGCGATCCGTCTGGCGCTGCTCGCCGAGCACTACCGCGCCGACCGCATGTGGAGCGATGCCGTTCTCGACGAGGGTCGCGCACGTCTTCACCGGTGGCAGACTGCCACGTCGGCGCCGACCGGCCCGGACGCCGCACCCGTCATCGCCCGCGTTCGGGAGCATCTCGCCGACGACCTCGACACACCCAAGGCCCTTGCCGCCATCGACGGGTGGTGCCGAGATGTCGAGCAGGGAATCGGACAGTCGACGACCGCTCCCGGCGATGTCGCCACCGCCGTCCAAGCACTGCTCGGCGTCGAATTAGGCCACGCGACACGATGATCCGACGCGATTCGTACGCCGGCGGCGCAGCTTAGTAGAGTTCTCCGGGTGGCCCGCGTTCAGGAGATCCGACCCAACACCGAATCCGGCGTGTACACCGTGATCACACGGACCTCGACGTATCTGCTCGACTTCAACGACATGACTCTGCTGCGGGCTCCGGGAGTGGGAGGCACCGACAGCGAGGAGTGGGCGGTCAGCAGGCTGCGTCGCGACTCCGAAGACATCCCGCTTCTCGGTGTGAAGTCATGCCGAGTGGGCGAATCCGCACAGTTCTGGGTTCGCGCCGCCGACGACCCGGACGTACGCACCTGGCGTATCACGACGCCGGTCGTCTCCATCGAACGCATCGACTGACCGGCGAGGTGCAGCCCGTCGGACAGCGACCCAGTAGCTGAAACTCAGCCTCCGAAAGGACCGGGTCGACGCCGCTTGAGGTAGCGCTCGAATTCGGCGGCCAACGCGTCGCCGTCGATCTTGGCCATCGCCTCGTCGGTGTCGAGTTCGGCGTCACCGCGCTCCTCGAGGCCTCGGACGTAGTCGGCGATCTCCTCGTCGTCCTCGGTCATCTCGGTGACCGCCTGCTCCCACTCTTCGGCCTGCTCGGGCAGCGTGCCGAGCGGTACCTCGATGTCGAGGACCTCCTCGACCCTGTTGAGCAGGGCGACGGTCGCCTTGGGGTTCGGGGGCGTCGACACATAGTGCGGGACCGCAGCCCAGAACGACACCGCGGGCAGCCCCGCCTGCACGAACAGATCCTGCAGCACCCCGGTGATCCCCGTCGGGCCCTCGTAGCGGTTCTCGGCGAGGTTGTAGCGTTCGGCCGCTTCGCTGCTGTAGGCGCTTCCGGTCACCGGGACCGGACGGGTATGGGGAGTGTCGGCGAGCAACGCACCGAGCATCACTGTCGTCTCCACACCCAGCTCGTGCGCGAGGTCGACGATCTCGGCGCAGAACGCACGCCAGCGCATGTTGGGTTCGATTCCGCGCACCAGTACGATGTCACGGTCGGCTCCCTCGGGGCTGCAGTAGGAAATGGACGTCGTCGGCCAGTCGATTCGGCGGGTGACTCCGTCGATTTGCTTCACCGTGGGCCGATTGACCTGGAAGTCGTAATAGTCGTCGGCATCGATGTCGACGAGGGGGCGCGCGTCCCAGGTCAGCGCGAGATGCTCGACGGCACTGCTGGCCGCGTCTCCGGCGTCGTTCCAGCCCTCGAAGGCAGCCAGCAGGATCGGCCGGCGCAACCGGGGAAGGTTCGACAACTGCTCTGCGTTCACTGAACCAGCCTACGACCTGATCACAAGAGAGAGCGAACTACGCTGAGAACCATGTCCAACCCCTCCCGTACCGCCACCGACTTCGACACGACGTTCCTCACGGACATGTCGCGTCGAGTATTGATCGGCGATGGGGCGATGGGCACCATGTTGCAGGCCGCGGATTTGACGCTCGACGATTTCAACAACCTCGAGGGTTGCAACGAAATCCTCAACGACACCCGCCCCGACGTTCTCGCAGACATCCACCGCGCCTACTTCGAGGCGGGCGCCGATGCTGTCGAGACCAACACGTTCGGCTGCAACCTCTCGAACCTCGGCGACTACGACATCGCCGATCGCATCCGCGAACTCTCCTTCAAGGGCACCTCCATCGCCCGTGGTGTCGCCGACGAGATGGGGCCGTCGAGTGACGGCACCGGACGTTACGTTCTCGGATCGATCGGCCCCGGCACCAAGCTGCCGAGCCTCGGCCACACCACGTTCGAGGCCATCCGCGACGCCTACTTCGAATGTGTCGCAGGCATGCTCGACGGCGGCGCCGACGCGATTCTCGTGGAGACCTCGCAGGACCTGCTGCAGGTGAAGGCTGCCGTGCTGGCCGCCAAGCGGGCGATGGCGCAGCTCGGGCGTCGAATTCCGATCATCTCGCACGTCACGGTCGAGACCACGGGCACCATGCTGCTCGGCTCCGAGATCGGCGCGGCGCTCACCGCCATCGAGCCGCTGGGCGTCGACATGATCGGACTCAACTGCGCCACCGGGCCGGCCGAGATGAGTGAGCATCTGCGGTACCTGTCACGGCATGCAACCATTCCGGTCTCGGTCATGCCCAACGCCGGTCTGCCCGAACTAGGCCCCAACGGCGCCGTCTACCCGTTGCAGCCAGACGAGCTGGCGGAATCACTGGCGACGTTCGTCGGTGAATTCGGGCTCTCCTTCGTCGGCGGTTGCTGCGGAACGACGCCCGACCACATCCGTGAGGTCGCTGCTGCGGTCCGCGGCGTGACCAAAGCGAAGCGGACACCGCAGCACGAGTCGGAGACGTCGTCGCTCTACACCGCGGTGCCCTTCGACCAGGACGCCAGCTTCCTGGTGATCGGCGAGCGCACCAACTCCAACGGTTCCAAGGCTTTCCGCGAGGCTATGCTCGCCGAGGACTACCAGAAGTGTCTCGACATCGCCAAGGACCAGACCCGCGACGGCGCGCACATGCTCGACCTCAACGTCGACTACGTCGGCCGCGACGGCGCAGCGGACATGACAGCGCTCGCCAGCCGTTTCGCGACGTCGTCGACGCTGCCGATCATGCTCGACTCCACCGAGCCCGAGGTGATCCGCGCAGGACTCGAGACGCTCGGCGGGCGGTGTGCCGTCAACTCCGTCAACTACGAGGACGGCGACGGGCCCGATTCGCGATTCGCGCGCATCATGCGGCTCGCCGTCGAACACGGTGCCGCTGTGGTGGCGTTGACGATCGACGAGGAAGGCCAGGCGCGTACCGCGGACTGGAAAGTCCGTGTGGCAGAGCGGCTCATCGCCGACATCACCGGGAACTGGGGCCTCGCCGAAGAGGACATCATCCTCGACACCCTGACGTTCCCGATCTCGACGGGTCAGGAGGAGGTCCGCAAGGACGGCATCGAGACCATCGAGGCCATCCGGCGGCTGCACGAGGCACATCCGGACGTGCACTTCACCCTGGGCATCTCCAACATCTCGTTCGGCCTGAATCCCGCTGCACGCCAGGTGCTCAACTCGGTCTTCCTGCACGAATGCGTGCAGGCGGGTCTCGACACCGCGATCGTGCACGCGTCGAAGATCCTGCCGATGGCGCGGATCCCCGACGAGCAGCGCGACGTGGCGCTCGACCTGATCTACGACCGTCGACGTGACGGATACGATCCGCTGCAAAAGCTCATGGAGCTTTTCGAGGGTGTCTCGGCGGCGTCGGCTCGCGAAACCCGTGCGGCAGAACTGAACCGGCTTCCGCTCTTCGAGCGACTTGAGCGTCGCATCGTCGACGGGGAGCGCAACGGACTCGAGGCCGACCTCGACGAGGCGATGACGCAGAAGCCGCCGCTGGAGATCATCAACGAGACGCTGTTGTCCGGCATGAAGACCGTCGGCGAGCTGTTCGGATCCGGCCAGATGCAGCTGCCATTCGTGTTGCAGTCTGCCGAAGTCATGAAAACCGCTGTGGCACATCTCGAGCCGCACATGGAGGCCACCGGCGAGGACGGCAAGGGACGCATCGTGCTTGCCACCGTGAAGGGCGACGTCCACGACATCGGCAAGAACCTCGTCGACATCATCCTGAGCAACAACGGCTACGAGGTCGTGAACATCGGTATCAAGCAACCGATTTCGACGATCCTCGAGGTGGCCGAGGACAAGCGTGCCGACGTGATCGGCATGTCGGGGCTGCTGGTGAAGTCGACCGTCGTCATGAAGGAGAACCTCGAGGAGATCAACGCCCGAGGGCTGGCCGACAACTATCCCGTCCTGCTGGGCGGAGCGGCGCTGACGCGGTCGTACGTCGAGAACGATCTGTCGGAAGCCTACGAGGGCGACGTGCATTACGCGCGTGATGCCTTCGAGGGTCTGCGCCTGATGGACGACATCATGGCGCTCAAACGTGGTGGGGGATCGGTGCCCGAGAGTGCCGACTCGATCGCTGCCGCCCAGAAGGCCGCCGAGCGCAAGGCACGACACGAACGATCGAAGCGCATCGCTGCCAAGCGCAAGGCCGCGGAGACTCCGATCGAGGTGCCCGCACGCTCGGATGTGGCCGCCGACAACGACGTTCCGACGCCACCGTTCTGGGGGACTCGGATCATCAAGGGCGTACCTGTCGCCGAGTACCGCCAACTGCTCGACGAGCGTGCACTCTTCCTCGGCCAGTGGGGTCTGCGCGGAGCGCGCGGCGGTGATGGGCCGTCGTACGAAGAGCTGGTCGAAACAGAAGGTCGTCCACGGCTTCGCTACTGGATCGATCGGTTGTCGACCGAGGGCATCCTGCAGCACGCGGCCGTGGTGTACGGGTACTTCCCGGCGGTCAGCGAAGGCGACACCGTGCATGTGCTCACCGAGCCCCGCCCGGATGCCCCTGTGCGGTACAGCTTCTCGTTCCCACGCCAGCAGCGGCCGAAGTTCCTGTGTATCGCCGACTTCATCCGCTCGCGCGACGACGCCATCGCCACCGGACAGGTCGACGTGCTGCCGTTCCAGCTCGTCACGATGGGCCAGCCGATCGCCGATTTCGCCAACAAGCTCTTCGCCGACGACGCGTACCGCGATTACCTCGAGGTACACGGCATCGGAGTGCAGTTGACGGAGGCGTTGGCCGAGTACTGGCACCAGCGAGTCCGTAGCGAACTGACGGTGGGGGACAAGTCATTCGGGTCCGAGGATCCCGACGCGGCCCAGGGCTTCTTCGACCTCGAGTACCGCGGTGCGCGCTTCTCGTTCGGCTATGGCGCGTGCCCGAACCTCGAAGACCGCATCACGATGATGAAGTTGCTCGAACCGGAACGCATCGGCGTCGAACTGTCGGAGGAGTTGCAGCTCCATCCCGAGCAGTCGACGGACGCCTTCGTTCTGCACCATCCCGAGGCCAAGTACTTCAACGTCTGAGCATGCGCGTCACGTGGAGCGCAGTACCTCGGTCAGCTGCGGGACGATCTGCTTCTTCCTGGAGACGATCCCGGGCGCCTTGGCGTGGCCGTCGCGGACGGTCACGCCGAGTGCCTTCTCGACGGCCTCGACAGGCGAGCCCACGACGAGAAGGTCGGAGTCGACCTTCAGCACGTCGGTGAGTAGTAGCAGGAACAGGTCGTATCCCTGTTGTCGCGCTTCGGCATTCATCGCTGCGAGGAACTCGTCGCGGCGTGCGAGCAGACTGTCGACGTCGACGGTGTTGATCTGTGCGACGCGGACCGTCGTCGACCCCATGGTGTAGCTCTTGGCGTCGCGGTCGATGAGTTCGGCCGCCGACGCGTCGCCGACGTCGGAGCCCGCGCGGAGTAGGTCGGTGCCGTAGCCGTCGAGGTCGATTCCGGCGCGCTCGGCGAGTTCGGTTGCCGCAGCTCGATCGAGGTCGGTGGTCGTCGGCGAGTGCAGCAGAAGTGTGTCGGAGATGATCGCCGACACCATCAGTCCGGCGACGTCTCGTGGCGGTGTGAGATCCTTCTCGCCGAACATCCGGTGAAGGATCGTGCACGTGCAGCCGACGGGCTCGGCGCGAAACCAGAGCGGAGCAGCGGTCTCGAAGTTGGCGATCCGGTGATGATCGACGACCTTGTGGATGGTCACGTCGGCGAGATCGGCGACACTCTGCTGACGTTCGTTGTGGTCGACGAGCATCACACCGTCCGCCTCGGGTCGTGCACGTTCGATCACGCGCGGCGCCTCAATCCCGAAATGATCCAGCGCATAGCGGGTTTCGGGCCCCGGCGAACCGAGAGCCACCGCCTCGACGTCACGTGTGGGATCGAGCGAGCGCTCGAGATGCGCCATCGCGATCGCCGACGCGATGGCATCGGTGTCGGGGTTGCGGTGTCCGAAGACGAAGACCTTCGACATGACTCCTCCGGGGCTGCTCGGTGATGTCGGTGCTCCCTGCCGACACTACGGTCACTCCGCCCCGAGCGAGTTCATCCGGGGTGAATCCACTGGCGTGAACCAGACAGTCTCTTTCCACCGACCTCCCAGCTTCGCCGGTCACAGTGGGACCATGTCGTCGACTCTCACTTCCGCAAGCCCTCCCGCACGTCCACAGACACCTGTCGGCGGCGGAACCGTCGCACAGCCCGACCCGACCCCGCGCGATGCGGTGCCACGGTGGGTGCGATGGGGTGTGCTGTGCGCTGTGCTGGCGGTGGGTCTTGGCGTGCGGTGGTACTTCCTCGACCGCCAGACGATGGACTACCAGAACTTCTTGAGCCGCTGGTACGACACTCTCGACGAGCAGGGGTTCAGCGCGTTCCGTGAGCAGTTCGCCGACTACAACTATCCCTACCTCTATCTGATCTGGCTCCTCACCGTGCTGCACGTGCCGTCACTGATCGGCATCAAGGCGCTGTCGATCATCTTCGACGTGGCGCTGGCGAGCTTGGCGTACCGGATCGTCGTACTGCGGACGGATCGATTCTGGTTGCGCGCGTTGGCGTTTGGTGTCGTTTTCCTCCTGCCGTCCGTGATCATGAACAGCGCCTGGTGGGGTCAGGCCGACGCCATATACACCGCGTGCGTAGTCGCGGGGATCTACTTCCTGCTGCGCGCTCAAGGCAGCGATGCTCGTCGGGGCGATACTCGTGAAGGCGATTCCGGGCGACAGGCGCACGTCGGGAATCGGCCTGCGTGGAATCGGTCTGCGTGGGCTGTGCGTGCGTGGAACCCGTACGTGTCGAACTCCGTGGTCGCGTGTGTGTTCTTCGGCCTGGCGATCAGCTTCAAACTGCAGGCGATCTTCGTGTTGCCCGTGGTGTTGTGGTTGCTCGTTCGCCGTCGCATCCCCTGGTATGCCCTGCTGGCGATACCGGCCGTCTATGTACTGCTCGACCTTCCCGCGGTGGTGGCAGGCGCGTCGTGGTCGACCGCGCTCTCGGTGTATCTGAACCAGACCGACTCGTACAAGCAGCTCACGCTCGGCGCGGCGAACCTGTATCAGCTCATTCCGATCTCGGGAGACGCCACCTGGTTGGCGCATCTCGGTATCGGGCTGGCCGCGCTGGTGATCGTGGTGTTCCTGGCCTGGTCGTTGTGGAAGAAGCCGGCCGTCACACCTGCCTCGATCCTCGTAGTGGCAACGGCAAGTGCTGCCATCGTGCCGTTCCTCTTGCCCGCGATGCACGACCGATACTTTTACGCCGTCGAGATCCTCAGCGTGATCGCCGCGTTCTACATGCCGATCTGGTTCATCGCGGTGCCGGTTCTGATCCAGGCGTCGGCGATCGGCGTCTACCACTCGTCACTGTCCGGCGACCAGGGCCACGGCATGACCAGGCAGTTCCACGGCAACAGCGGTGGTGCCGGACAGCCGTCCGGACAACCCGGGGGACAACCGTCCGGACAACCCGCCGGGCAGTCACCTACCGGCCAACCGGCCGGTCCCGGCGGACCGGGCCGACCGGGTGGACGCGGCGAACAAAGCGGGCCAGGTCGACCGGATGGACACGGCGGAAGCGGTGGCTACACATCGGGCAGGGGTGATACCGCGCTGACCGTCTACGCCTCCCTGATGGCCGCGGCTGTGCTGGGACTGGTGATCAGCGTCGTCGACACCGTCAGACGCCCGGCCCCTCGCCCCGCGCACGACGACGCCGCAACGTGAGCCGAATCACCGGATTCGCTGCGCGTTGTCCGCATCGGCGATGATGCTCGGGTGACGACCTCGACAGAACCAGCCCGTCCGGCCGCGGTCCTCTGGGACATGGACGGCACGCTGCTCGACTCCGAGAAGCTGTGGGACATCGCCGTCGCCGAACTCTCCGAACGTCACGGCTACACGATGACGCCGGAGCTACGCGAGTCGACGCTCGGCAACTCCATGACCGACGCACTGACCAAGGTCTTCGACGCCTCCGGCGTGCCCGTCGACGAGCGTGACCATGCAGCCGACGAGCGATGGCTGCTCGATCGGGTGGCGCAACTGTTCGCAGTCGATCTGCCGTGGCGACCGGGCGCGTTCGAGGCGCTGACGACCATCGCCGCCGCCGGTATCCCCATGGCGCTGGTCACCAACACCGTCCGCGAGCTGACCGATCAGGCGCTCGACACGATCGGTCCGCACTTCTTCACGGTCACCGTGTGCGGCGATGAAGTGGAGCACGGCAAGCCGGCGCCCGACCCCTATCTGCGGGCAGCGGCACTACTCGGCGTCGAAGCCAGTCAGTGTGTCGCCGTGGAAGATTCGCCGACCGGAACGCAGTCGGCGGTCTCCGCCGGGTGCACGACGATCGTCGTGCCGTCGGCCGCCGACGTCCCGCAGGGTCCCCGACGCCGCTTTCGGCGCAGCCTCGACGGTCTGACGATCCTCGACCTCGCACGGCACGACTAGTCGTTCGGCGATCCCGTGAGTCGATCCCATGTGCGCGCATGGGACAATCGACACCCGTGAAGACCTTCGATGAGTTGTTCGCGGAGCTGACCGACAAGGCGACCACGCGTCCCGCGGGCAGTGGCACCGTCGCCGCACTCGACTCCGGCGTGCACACACTGGGCAAGAAGATCATCGAAGAGGCCGGCGAGGTGTGGTTGGCCGCCGAATACGAATCCGACGAGTCGCTCGGCGAGGAGATCTCGCAGCTTCTCTACTGGTTGCAGGTGATGATGATCAAACGGGGCCTCTCACTCGAGGATGTCTACCGCCATCTGTAGGCCGTGACCGATTCGGTCCCGGCCCGCCCGACCTACAGACCACAGACGATTCATCGACATCCCCTGGAGTGACCATGCTGCGCGTTGCAGTCCCCAACAAAGGTGCCCTTTCCGAGTCCGCGGCCGCCGTGCTGGCCGAGGCCGGCTACCGAAAGCGATCCGACTCGAAGGATCTCACCGTCCTCGACATCAACAACGACGTCGAGTTCTTCTTCCTCCGACCCAAAGACGTCGCCATCTACGTCGGCGCGGGCACGCTCGATCTCGGCATCACCGGGCGTGATCTCGCTCGTGACTCGGGTGCCCAGGTCGACGAGGAGCTCGCGATGGGCTTCGGGTCCTCGACCTTCCGCTATGCGGCTCCCGCAGGTCAGAAGTGGAGCGTCGACGATCTGGCAGGCAAGCGCATCGCGACGTCGTATCCGAACCTGGTGCGCGACGACCTCGCGTCACGAGGGATGACAGCCGAGATCATCCGCCTCGACGGTGCGGTCGAGATCTCCATCCAGCTCGGGGTCGCCGACGCGATCGCCGACGTCGTCGGATCCGGACGGACCCTGCGACAGCACGGCCTCGAGGCGTTCGGCGAATCGCTCTGCGACTCCGAAGGTGTCCTGATCAGCCGTGCCGGCGTCGACCCCGACAAGCGCGCAACGCAGTTCATCAAGCGAGTGCAGGGCGTGGTGTTCGGACAGCAGTACGTGATGATCGACTACGACTGCCCTCGATCACTTCTGGAGCAGGCGACCGCGATCACCCCCGGTCTCGAGTCGCCGACAGTCGCTCCGATGGCCGATCCGGAGTGGGCGGCCGTACGCGCAATGGTGCCGCGTCGCGATCACCAGAACCTGATGGACGAGCTCTCGGAGCTGGGTGCGCGCGCGATCCTCGCGTCGGACATCCGGTCCTGCCGCTTCTGACGTCTGGCGAAAACCCGAGAAGCGCTCAGCGCGGACCGAGTAGCACCGTCTGGGCCGAGCGGCCCAAGAAGCCGCTGACGTCGTAGAGATCGGCGAATGTGGCGCCGTAGCCGTGGCTGCCCGCGGCCATGTCGGCATCGATGCCAAGCCACGGCGTCGACGGTTGGCCGACGAGGTGCACCGTGGTGTCGGTGTTCATCCAGGTCCACTCGTCGGGTCGCAGCGTCGTTCCGAGTCCGTTCGCCACGTCGATAACAGTGAAGACCGACTCCATATTCGACATGGTCTCGCCTTCTACCAGGTCGATCGAGGGCTTGATCCACACCGCGGGTGTCCGGCCGTGCAATCCCGGCGTCGCCGCGGTCTCCGTCGTGCCGATGAAGCCGACGGTGCCCCAGTCCACGCCGAGCTCGCTGTTCGCGGTGACACCACGAACCACGGGCAGTGTCTCCGGCGACGGCAACGGTTCGCGCGGCGCGTGGGTGATCGCTGCCGAATCCGTTGTGCGCATGCGCCACCCGACACTCTGTGCTGCCAGGCGATATGTACCGTCGGGCTGCCTGACCTCCAGGTCGGCCTCGATCAGCGCAATCTGTCGGCCGGGGCGAACCGCCCTCGCGCGGACCCGATTGAGTCCCAAACCGATCGGCCCGAGAATCTCGGTCGTCACCCGGGTGAACTCTTGTGTGGGATTCGGCGCGCACCGTAGGAGACTGCGCATCAACAGACCCGCGGGAGGTCCTCCGTGCTGGATGTCGGAGGCCCACACACTCAGGGTTGCGGACGTGGGTGAGAAGTACTCGAAGTCGTCAGCGTCGTCGTCGGTGTTCGGGATGTCGTCGACGCGTTCGTAGTAGCAACTCTCCACGGCCCGACCCTAGATCACGTGAACCTCAAGCCCCCGATCAGGTCTGTGTCATCCGATCGGACGCTTTCATTCCTACGTTTAGACCAAATCGCTACAAGTCCACGTCGTCAGTGTGGTTAAACGACCACACTCGGGTATGTTCGCGACAGTTATTTTGACCATTGAGATCGCAATATTCGGTCACGAACATCCCTGCCGCCTCATCTGCAGCGGCACTGACACATGAGGTTGCCCGTGTACCGACTCCGGAAATCGGTCGGCAGTGCTGCCGTCGGTTGTGCACTATGTGTGGGAACTGTTGTTCCCCTGGCCCTCTCGTCGACAACGGCACACGCCGGCGTACCGTCCGCGGAAGCAACTCAACACACCGTCGACGGCCTCGCCGCCTCCGGAGTCTTCCGTCCGTCCGAGCCCGACGACGGCACCGGTCCGGACTGGTTGAGTACGGCGATCGGAGCGCACAACGGCGATGTCCTGATCGTCATGACCCCTGGTACCGATGACGGCACCCTCTATCCCCGCCTCAGGGGCTTCCGAACCGGGGACAAACCGACGTACATCATCGACTACCCCGAGTCGATCGGGCCGATCATCGGCGGACGCTCCGACGCCGCGCTGCCGATCTTCGCCCCGACCTACGACCAATCACGAGATGTGGCGATCACGAAGAACCTCGCGGCCATGCGAGCTTTCGCGACGCAGCAGGGCGCGAACCCCTTCGTCGTCTACACGGGCTACTCCCAAGGTGCCGAAGCCCTCGGCAACGCTGCCGAGCAGGCCGTCGCCGCCAATGAAGACGGGCCGTCGATCGATGTCGAGCGGTCCCACATCGTTCTCATCTCGGACCCGCGCAGCCCGTGGGGGCTGAAGGCCTGGGCCGCCGACCACGCGGCAGTGGCTGGGCTGATGGAGATATTCGGTGCCGAGTCCAACGGGGCGCGTGACCCGGAGGCAACCGGCGACCTGCCCGTGACGTCGGTGATCGTGGTGGGTGATCCCGTCGCCAATTTCCAGTGGGCCTCGTCTCGACCTGTGAGCTCGCTCCTGGTCAACGCAGCGGGATTCATCACGATCCACACCGGGCTAGGCGAGCAGAACTACGGCAACCTCATCGATTACAGCCAGGAGCCGACGGTCCTGCGCAGCGCCGACGGCAACACCACCTACCTCGTCTACACACCGAAACACCATCCGCTGACGGCGCTCGCTGTGCTGGTCAATAGTCGGCTCGGCATCGCCGTCGACGACGATGACGTTGCCCGCTGGGATAGCGTCAACAACGCCTTCTATCCGCTCCAGGCTCCGGGCGTGCAGAACGCGGCCGTCGACGTCGTCGACCCGATCGCTGCGGTCAGCACGGCACCCACGGACCTGCCGAGTTCGGCGTCGCGCGCCGCCGTCGAGAGCGCCGAAACGCCGGTACCCGCGACGCTGTCGTCGGATACGGAGGAGTCCGTTGGCGAGCAACAGCTCGACGCGGCCCAGCCGTCGACACGCGGCCGCCACCGCGCGCCCGAGCAGGCAACAACGCCTCCAACGCTTCCGACCACGACCCCGGCGGCCCCAACGGTCGGTTCGCCGGAGACCTCCGACCCGACGCCGCAATCACCAGCAGGACCCCAATCACCAGCAGGACCGCAGTCCCCGGCGGCTCCGCCGACGCAGTCAGATGGACCTAGGCACGCGGCGCAGACACAGCCGGACGAGGCGAAAGCCGGTGCGGCACAGGATGGTGCGGCGTCGGAAGGCGGCAGGCACGCGGTGACAGGGCAGGGTCGGCATGCAGCCGAGAACACCGAGAATGCCGCTTAGGCAACAGGATTCGGACGAGACGGACTGACAGTCGCGCGATCAGGCGACGAATCCGGGCGGGGGACCGGGGTACTCGGGGATCTCGCCACCGAACTCGGGACACCGAGACTTGTGTTCGCACATCCGGCACAGGGCTGATCGTCGAGGCCGGAAGTCGCCGGAGGCGACCGCTTCGCGGATCGCCTGCCAGATGGCCGAGAGCGTACGACCGAACCGTTCGAGCTCGTCGCGGTCGGGTGTGTAGCTGAGCACCTGGCCGTCGGAGAGATACATCAGTTGGAGCCGGTGGGGAACAACACCCCTGATCCGCAGGATCGCCAGCGCGTAGAACTTCATCTGGAACAGCGCTTTGGCTTCATACCCTTCACCTGGTGCGCGGCCCGTTTTGTAGTCGACGATGCGGATCTCGCCGGTAGGCGCCACGTCGATTCTGTCTATGAAGCCACGCATCAGGACATCGTCGCTTTCGATCTCCACGTGTTCTTCGACGGACTCGGGTGTGAACGCGGTGGGATTCTCGAGGCGGTAGTAGTTGCCGATCAGCTTGATCGCTTTTTCGACGAATTTGTCGTCGTCGCCGTCGAGTATCGCGCCCAATGACGGGTCGGCTTCGCACATCGCCGCCCACGCACCCTCGACGAGGAACTCGGCAGATTCGCGGGTTCGGAGCTCGGCGGGCAGATCGAATAGATTCTCCAGCGCCGCATGGACGACCGTGCCACGCGTCTGCGCCTGCGTCGGCGTCTCCGGGAACCTGTCGATTGCCCGATAGCGGTAGAGCAACGGGCATTGCTTGAAATCGGCGGCCCTCGACGGCGACAGGGCAAGCGGCCGTCCGACGAGTCCCCGCCCATGTCCATGCCCACTCGACTCCGGACTCGAGGATGAGGATGTCTCGGGTGCCTTGGCCGGAGACGTCGCAGAATCGTCGGCCGTCCCGTCGTTCCGGACGATGGGGTCGGCGGAGGACCCGGAGTACGCAGTCATGCTCACATTTGGCAGGGTAGGTCGCGGCAGTGACATTGCTGCCGCCCGACATGCGCACCCTGACCTCGGATCTTTCCCATCGGTCACATGCGTCACAGCAGTCTCGAGAGGAAACACACATGGCGTCGAGTGGCGTGTTCGTCGTGGGCGATAGAGTCCAGCTCACCGACGCCAAGGGCCGTAAGTTCACGGTCAATCTCGAGTCCGGTAAACAGTTCCACACCCACCGTGGCGCCATCTCGCACGACGATCTGATCGGATCGCCCGAAGGCAGCATCGTCAAGGCCACCAGCGGCACCGAGTACCTCGCTCTGCGGCCGCTGCTCGTCGACTTCGTCCTGTCGATGCCGCGCGGAGCTCAGGTCATCTACCCCAAGGATTCCGCGCAGATCGTCAGCGAAGGCGACATCTTCCCGGGTGCTCGAGTTCTCGAGGCCGGCGCCGGATCCGGCGCCCTGACATGTTCGTTGCTGCGGGCCGTCGGGTCCGAAGGCGAAGTCGTGTCGTACGAGATCCGTGAGGATCATGCCGAGTACGCACGCCGCAATGTCGAGACGTTCTTCGGTGGGGCGCCCGACAATTGGTCGTTGACTGTCGCCGACCTCGTCGAGGTCGACACCAATGAGCGATTCGACCGCATCATCCTCGACATGCTTGCGCCGTGGGAAACCCTCGACGTCGTCCGAACGGTATTGAAACCAGGCGGGGTTTTGACTGTGTATGTGGCAACGGTCACCCAGCTGTCGCGAGTCGTCGAAGCGCTCCGTGAGCAGGAATGCTGGACCGAGCCTCACGCGTGGGAATCGCTCGTCCGTGACTGGAGTGCCGTTGGCCTCGCCGTGCGACCCGAACACAAAATGCAAGGACACACGGCCTTTCTCATCACCGCACGACGCCTGGCGGACGGAGTCACAACCCTGCGTCCCCAGCGTCGACCGACAAAGGGATGAGTTCAGCTCAGAGGGTATGAACAAAGCGCGGCTTCGCTGGAGAAACACCGCGAATACGTTGCGAAGACTCACATTTAACACGCCGTCAACACCACGTATCGCGCGGTGCGCGGCGATATTTGCCGCCTCCCGGTAGCGTGGTGTTACGGCGCAACCCACTGGGGTAGTCGCCGGGGAGAGGAGTCAGCAATGACCGAATCTGATCGCCATGAAGCCTCCGGTGAGAATGTGGCAGACGAGACCGCAAGCCATGATCTCAATTCGTCCGGGGACCAATTCACTCCTGCTTACACGCCCCCGCTGCACGCGGAAGCCGGCCGCCCTTCCTTCGGGCGTCCAGCGGATGCGTCGGACCTCCAGGAGCGCGTCGACAATCTGACGACACGCAACGCCAAGCTCCTGGAAACCCTCAAGGAAGCGCGACAGCAACTCGTTGCCCTCCGCGAAGAGGTCGACCGTCTCGGGCAACCACCGAGTGGGTACGGCGTGCTCCTCGAGATCTACCCCGATCAGACCGTCGACGTCTTCACGTCGGGCCGCAAGATGCGTCTGACGTGCTCGCCCAACATCGACCTCGACTCGCTGAGCAAGGGGCAAACCCTGCGCCTCAACGAGGCACTGACCATCGTCGAGGCGTGCGAATTCGACTCGGTCGGCGAGATCAGCACGCTGCGCGAGGTTCTCGGCGACGGCCAACGCGCACTGGTCGTCGGCCATGCCGATGAGGAACGAGTCGTGTGGCTCGCCGAACCGCTGCTCGGCGATGTCGACGGTGAGGACGGCAAGCGTCGCAAGCTACGCCCCGGCGATTCGCTGCTGATCGACACCAAGGCCGGCTTCGCATTCGAGCGGGTGCCCAAGGCCGAGGTCGAGGATCTCGTCCTCGAAGAGGTGCCGGACGTCGGTTACGAGGACATCGGTGGTCTCGGTCGGCAGATCGAGCAGATCCGCGACGCCGTCGAACTCCCGTTCCTGCACAAGGACCTGTTCCGCGACTACTCACTGCGTCCGCCGAAGGGTGTGCTGCTCTACGGCCCTCCCGGCTGCGGTAAGACGCTCATCGCGAAGGCAGTCGCCAACTCTCTTGCCAAGAAGATCGCGACCGCGCGTGGCGACGACGCCAAGGAAGCCAAGTCGTACTTCCTGAACATCAAGGGTCCGGAGCTCCTCAACAAGTTCGTCGGCGAGACCGAGCGACACATCCGCCTGATCTTCCAGCGCGCACGTGAGAAGGCATCGGAGGGCACTCCCGTCATCGTCTTCTTCGACGAGATGGACTCGATCTTCCGTACCCGCGGATCGGGTGTCTCGTCCGACGTCGAGACCACCGTCGTGCCGCAGTTGCTCAGCGAGATCGACGGTGTCGAGGGCCTCGAGAACGTCATCGTGATCGGCGCGTCCAACCGTGAAGACATGATCGACCCGGCGATCCTGCGCCCGGGACGTCTCGACGTGAAGATCAAGATCGAGCGTCCGGACGCCGAGTCGGCGATCGACATCTTCTCGAAGTACCTCGTCGAGCAGCTTCCGGTGCACGCAGACGATCTCAACGAGTTCGGCGGCGACCGCACCGCATGCGTCAACGCGATGATCGAAAAGGTCGTCGAGCGGATGTACGCCGAGAGCGACGAGAACCGGTTCTTGGAGGTCACCTACGCCAACGGCGACAAGGAGATCATGTACTTCAAGGACTTCAACTCCGGCGCGATGATCCAAAACGTCGTCGACCGTGCGAAGAAGTACGCGATCAAGTCGCAGTTGGAGACCGGCGCCCCCGGTCTGCGGGTGCAGCACCTGTTCGATTCGATCCTCGACGAGTTCGCCGAGAACGAGGATCTGCCCAACACCACCAACCCGGATGACTGGGCGCGTATCTCAGGCAAGAAGGGCGAGCGGATCGTCTACATCCGCACGCTGGTCACCGGCAAGAGCTCCGGCGCAAGCCGCGCCATCGACACCGAGACCAACACCGGTCAGTACCTGTAGGTCTTCGGTTCCTGCAGGTCTTCAATACAGACAACTGCGGCCGACCCGTTACGGGTCGGCCGCAGTTGTGTGTGGCGCGATCAGTCTGGCCCAGGTGTATTCGGGTTACGAGGGCATCGCGGGCGGCTCGCCTGCCGACGCCGGGTAGCGCACCAAGCCCAGTTCGGCGTCGTCGGTGAGCAGCGGATGCCGCGGCAGCACACGCGCGGTGTAGCCGAGCACCCCGGATCGATACGGTGCGACGGCTGCTTGGTAACGAGTCCGGCCGGATGCGTCGGTCCCGGGCACCGGTTCCATCGGCGAGTGCACCGCGTCGTAGATGTCGCCGTCGTCGGTCACCCGACCGAGCACGGCCTGCACGGTCACCTCGTCCGGCGCCAGTTCTCCGAGCGAGACGTGCGCAGTGAGGTCGAGCTCGTCGTCTGGAGTCGTCGACTCGTCGATACCGGCGATCGCCACCGACTTCCACGACGACGCGAGCGTCGAACGGTACGAAGCCAGCGAGGTGGCCAACGCGTACCCGTCCGCGCACGCCTGCTGGTACGAAATCCCCGCCGGCACATAGAGTTCGAGGGTGTAGTCGCGGACCATGCGCGAAGCGAGGACCTTGGGACCGAGCACGGCGAGAGTGTGGCGGACCATCTCCACCCACCGCGTCGGCACGCCGTCCTCGCGTGAGTAGTACAGCGGGACGACGGTCTCCTCGAGCAGCGAGTACAGAGCCTCGGCCTCGAGGTCGTCGCGACGATTCTCGTCGTTGACGCCTTCGGCCGACGGAATCGCCCAGCCGTTCTCGCCGTCGGCCATCTCGTCCCACCACCCGTCGAGAATCGACAGGTTCAGCCCACCGTTGAGTGCCGACTTCATCCCCGACGTTCCGCACGCCTCCATGGGGCGTACCGGATTGTTGAGCCACACGTCGCAGCCCGCGTAGATGTGTCGCGCCATCGAGATGTCGTAGTCGGGGAGGAAGACGATGCGGTCGCGCAGTTCGGGGTCCTCGGTGAACTTCACGATCTGCTGGATGAGCGCCTTGCCGCCGTCGTCGGCCGGATGCGCCTTGCCCGCGACGACGAGCTGCACCGGCCGCTCCGGATCGGTGAGGATCCGGCGCATCCGGTCGGGGTCACGCAGCATCAGCGTCAGTCGCTTGTAGGTGGCCGCCCGTCGCGCGAAGCCGATGGTCAACGAGTTGGGGTCGAAAAGGTCTGCGGTCCAACCGAGTTCGGCGTCGGTGAAGTCGCGGTCGCGACCACTCGCATAGGCACGACGACGCACCTCGTCGACGAGGCCCGCTCGCAACTCCGAGCGGATCGCCCAGAGGTCTGCGGCAGGCAACGCCTCGTAGACCGCGGGCGCCGCGTCCTCGTTGCCCCCACTGACGTCCTGCCATCTGCGCGCAACCCACGTCGGGCCGTGCACGCCGTTGGTGACCGCACCGATCGGCACCTCGTCGGCGTCGAATCCGGGCCATAGGTCGGAGAACATCTCGCGACTGACCGCGCCGTGCAGTTGCGACACCCCATTGGATCGCTGCCCGAGGCGAAAACCCATGTGCGCCATGTTGAACACACCCGGATTCGACTCGTCGCCGAGTTCGAGAACCGTGCTCGCTGACAGCCCCGGCAACAGATGCGACGTTCCGTCGGGCCCCGGATCGAGGTAGAAGCGCACGAGATCGTCGGGGAAGCGGTCGATTCCGGCGGGGACGGGTGTGTGCGTCGTGAAGATCGTCGACGCTCGGACCACGGACTCCGCGGAATCGAAGTCGAGCCCAGCGGAGTCGACGAGCTCGCGGACCCGCTCGACGCCGAGGAACCCGGCATGGCCCTCGTTCATGTGAAAGACGGTGGGCTGTGCGCGTTCTGCGAGACGGACGTACTCACGCAGGGCTCGCACCCCTCCGATGCCGAGCAGGATCTCCTGCTTGATGCGGTGATCCTGATCGCCGCCGTAGAGACGGTCGGTGATGCCGCGCAGCTCGTCGTCGTTGGCAGCGATGTCGGAATCGAGGAGCAGCAACGGGATCCGACCGACGGTGGCAACCCACACCTGTGCATGCAGCGTGCGCCCGCCGGGCATCGAGATCTCGATGATCACCGGCTTCTCCGCGGCATCGGTCAGCAGCGTCAGCGGTAACGCACCCGGATCGTTCACCGGATACCGCTCGATCTGCCAGCCGTCGTGGGACAGACTCTGCCGGAAGTAGCCGCACCGATAGAAGAGTCCGACGCCGATCAAGGGCAGACCGAGATCCGACGCCGCCTTGAGGTGGTCGCCTGCGAGGATGCCGAGGCCGCCGGAGTAGATCGGCAGCACCTCGGAGATGCCGAACTCCATGGAGAAGTAGGCGATGCCCTCGGGCATGGGGTCTCCCGAGTCCGCCCGGTCGCCGTACCACTGGGGCGACGTGCAGTATTCGTCGAGGTCAGCACGTAGCGCGGTGAGTCGGGCGAGAAAGTCGGAGTCGGTCGACAACTCTGCGAGTCGCTCCGGCGATACCTCCGCGAGCAACCGCAGTGGATCGCCCGTCGCTTCCCACCGCTCGGGGTCGACGGTGGCGAACAGGTCCTGGGTCGGTGCGTGCCAGACCCATCGGAGATTGTGGGCGAGAACGGCGAGATCGGACAGGGGAGTGGGCAACGGAACCCGAACGGTGAACCGGCGGAATGCTTTCACGTGTAGAAGGTCCCACACGTGCGTCGCCGGTGCGACCGATGCGCGGTGGTGGGTCCGACCTTTCATCCGACCGACATCTAGTCTCAATACCATGCAGCGAATCATCGGCACCGAGGTTGAATACGGGATCTCCGCGCCAGGCGACCCGACCGCGAATCCGATCATGACGTCGACACAGGCAGTGCTCGCGTACGCCGCAGCAGCAGGGGTGCCGCGCGCCAAGCGGACGCGCTGGGACTACGAGGTCGAATCGCCGCTGCGCGATGCGCGCGGTTTCGATCTGGGGCGCGGCACCGGGCCCGCACCCATCATCGACGCCGACGAGATCGGCGCCGCGAACATGATCCTCACCAACGGGGCGCGTCTCTACGTCGACCACGCCCATCCCGAGTATTCGGCACCCGAGGTCACCGACCCGCTCGATGCCGTGATCTGGGACAAGGCGGGCGAGCGTGTGATGGAAGCGGCGGCGCGCCACGTCGCGAGTGTGCCCGGCGCACCTCGCCTGCAGTTGTACAAGAACAACATCGACGGAAAGGGTGCGTCGTACGGCACCCACGAGAACTACCTGATGAACCGCGACACGCCGTTCACCGCAGTCATCGGCGGTCTCACGACCTTTTTCGCGTCGCGTCAGGTCATCACCGGCGCGGGTCGTGTCGGTATCGGGCAATCCGGCGACGAAGCCGGCTACCAGCTCTCGCAGCGGTCGGACTACATCGAGGTCGAGGTCGGACTCGAGACGACGCTCAAGCGCGGGATCATCAACACCCGCGACGAGCCGCACGCCGATCCCGAGCGCTACCGCAGACTCCACGTGATCATCGGCGACGCGAATCTCGCCGAAACCGCGACGTATCTCAAGGTCGGCACGACGTCGCTGGTGCTCGACCTCATCGAGGCCGGTGTCGACTTCTCCGATATCGAACTCGCGCGCCCGGTGTCGGCGGTCCACGCCATCAGCCATGATCCGACGCTGCAGGCGACGGTGGCGCTGACCGACGGCCGCGAACTCACCGCGCTCGCACTGCAGCGCGAGTATCTCGAACGATGCACGAAGTTCCACGAGCGTGAGAATTCCGACGACGCCCGTGCGATGGACGTGTTGCGCACCTGGGCCGACGTTCTCGATCGCCTCGAGCGCGACCCGATGGAATGCGCAGACATCCTCGACTGGCCCGCGAAGCTCCGCATCCTGGAGGGGTTCCGCCAGCGTGAGGGGCTCGGTTGGTCGGCGCCGCGACTGCAGTTGATCGACCTGCAGTACTCCGACGTCCGACTCGACAAGGGCCTCTACAACCGTCTGGTGGCGCGCGGCTCGATGAAGCGACTCGTCGACGAGGCCGATGTGACGCGCGCGATCACCGAACCTCCGGAGAACACTCGGGCGTACTTCCGTGGGGAATGCCTGCGCCGCTTCGGCGCCGACGTCGCCGCAGCGAGCTGGGACTCGGTGATCTTCGACCTCGGCGGCGATTCGTTGGTACGGATTCCGACACTGGAACCCCTGCGCGGAAGCAGGGCACACGTCGGCAAACTCCTCGACTCCGTGCACTCGGCATCCGAGCTGGTCGATCAACTCACCACCTGATCGGTTCTCGACGCGTCTTGGTTTCAACCGCCCTTTCGCACACGTCACAGGTAGTGTGGATTCACGAGCTGGAAGTGTCTGCGCCGCACCGCGATGCAGCAGGAAGCGACGAGCGGGTGAAGTACTCCTCGTCGCCGACGGCGAAGAGCGGTGACCACGGGTGCAGGCATCGTCGAGGCGGAGCCTCGGCAGAAACGAGGGAGTGCACATGGCGCAGGAACAGACCACTCGCGGCGGCGGTGGAGACGACGGCGAACTCGGCTCCGACGGCAGTGCCGGCCAGGAACGACGCGAGAAGCTCGCCGAGGACACCGACGACCTCCTCGACGAGATCAATGACGTGCTCGAAGAGAATGCCGAAGACTTCGTGCGCGCGTACGTGCAGAAGGGCGGCCAGTGAGCGAGAGATTCGGTTCACTGTCCCCGTCCGGTCCCACCAGAAGTTCCCACCCCACGTTCGGTGCCGACATCTCGTCGTTCACCGACTTTCTGCGGGTCAACGCACCCGACCAGTTGCCACAGGCGAGGGCTGAACGCATGGGCACCTTCACCTCGGCCACCGACACCTCGGAAATCCCGCACGGCACCACGATCGTGGCCGTGAGCTTTCCCGGCGGTGTGGTGCTCGCGGGCGACCGACGCGCGACGATGGGCAACCTCATCGCGACTCGCGATGTGCAGAAGGTCTATGCCACCGATGAGTACTCGGCTGCCGGCATCGCGGGCACCGCGGGTATCGCCATCGAGATGGTCCGGCTGTTCACTGTCGAACTCGAGCACTACGAGAAGATCGAGGGTGTCCCACTGACTCTCGACGGCAAGGTCAGCAGACTCGCCTCGATGGTGCGCGGCAACCTCGGTGCGGCGATGCAGGGCCTGGCAGCCATCCCGCTGCTCGTCGGTTACGACATCGACCATGACAGCCCAACCGAACGAGGCCGCATCTTCTCCTTCGACGTCGCGGGTGACCGGCATGAGGAGTTCGGCGGGTATCAGGCGATCGGCTCCGGTTCGGTATTCGCGAAATCGTCGTTGAAGAAGCTCTACCGTTCCGATCTCGACGCCGACTCGGCGCTCGCAATCGCCGTCGAATCGCTATACGACGCGGCCGACGACGATTCGGCGACCGGCGGCCCCGACATCGTCCGCAAGATCTTCCCGACCGCCGTCGTCGTGAGTGCCGAAGGCGCACAAGAGGTTCCACCCGCCGACATCGAGGCGGCCGCTCGGGCGATCATCGAGCGTCGAGCCGCAGAGCATGAGGAGGCGCCGCGATGACCTTCCCGTATTACGCAAGTGCCGAGCAGATCATGCGCGATCGCTCGGATCTGGCGCGCAAGGGAATCGCCCGCGGGCGCAGCGTGGTCATCCTGACCTACGCCGACGGCGTGCTCTTCGTGGCGGAGAATCCGTCGAACACGCTGCGTAAGACGAGTGAGATCTACGATCGAATCGGCTTCGCCGCGGTCGGCAAGTACAACGAGTTCGAGAGTCTGCGCAAAGCAGGTATCCAGCTCGCCGACATGCGTGGTTACTCCTACGACCGCGCCGACGTGTCGGCACTCTCGTTGGCCAATACGTACGCGAACGCGTTGGGTTCTGTGTTCACCGAACAGCCCAAGCCGTACGAGGTCGAGTTGTGCGTCGCCGAGGTGGCGCGCTTCGGAAAGCCGAAGCCCTCGCAGTTGTTCCGTATCAGCTACGACGGCTCGATCGCCGACGAGACCAGATTCATCGTCATGGGTGGCGCCACCGACGCCATCTCGGCGGCCCTCAAGGACAGCTACGAGTCGGATCTTCAACTCGCAGACGCTCTGAAGATCGCGGTGGATGCGCTCTCGACTCCGACCGAGGCGTCGAACGGAACGCCAACTGCGGCACGCGAATTGAGCCCCGGCGATCTCGAGGTAGCGATCCTCGACCGCAATCGTCCGAGGCGCGCGTTCCGACGGTTGACCGCTGCCGCGGTGGCCGACCTGTTGCCCGCAGCGGCAGCGGAGCCGAGCGAATCGACACCGTCGGACGGCAACGGCGACCCGAGCGGCGATGCCTCAACTGATTCGGGCGCGTCCTGATCGTGCAACCGGTCGACGCAGGATTCCGCGGGTAGGGTTGAAGAGTGCAACGTCGAATCATGGGCATCGAGACGGAATTCGGTGTCACCTGCACCTTCCACGGCCATCGCCGACTGAGTCCCGACGAGGTCGCGCGGTACCTGTTCCGACGGGTCGTGTCGTGGGGGCGCTCCTCGAATGTGTTCCTCCAGAATGGCGCACGGCTCTACCTCGATGTGGGTTCTCATCCCGAGTACGCAACGGCGGAGTGCGACAGCCTCATCCAGCTCATCAACCACGATCGAGCTGGTGAATTGGTTCTCGAGGATCTCCTCGTCGACGCCGAACAGCGGCTCGCCGACGAAGGTATCGGCGGCGACATCTACCTGTTCAAGAACAACACCGACTCGGCGGGCAACTCGTACGGCTGCCACGAGAACTATCTCGTCGTTCGAGCCGGGGAGTTCTCGCGCATCTCCGATGTGCTGCTGCCGTTCCTCGTCACCCGTCAGCTGATCTGCGGTGCGGGCAAGGTGCTGGCGACGCCCAAGGCGGCAACCTTCTGCCTCTCGCAGCGTGCCGAGCACATCTGGGAGGGCGTGTCGTCGGCGACGACACGGTCGCGTCCGATCATCAATACGCGCGACGAGCCCCACGCCGACGCCGAGAAGTACCGCCGACTCCACGTCATCGTGGGCGACTCCAACATGTCGGAGATGACCACCCTGCTCAAGGTCGGCTCCGCGGCACTCGTGCTCGAGATGATCGAGGCAGGAGTCGCCTTCCGTGACTTCGCCCTCGACAACCCGATCAGGGCGATTCGTGAGGTCAGCCACGACACGACCGGCACGCGCCCGGTCCGCCTCGCTGGCGGACGGCAGGCCACCGCACTGGAGATCCAGCGCGAGTACCACGCACGTGCGGTCGAGCATCTGGTCAATCGCGCGCCGGACCCCGAGATGGACATGGTGGTCGACCTGTGGGGTCGCATGCTCGACGCCGTCGAGGCCGACGACTTCTCCAAGGTCGACACCGAGATCGACTGGGTCATCAAGCGCAAACTGTTCCAGCGCTATCAGGACAAGTACTCGATGGAGCTGTCGGACCCGAAGATCGCGCAACTCGACCTCGCCTACCACGACATCAAGCGCGGACGAGGGGTCTTCGACCTCCTCTCACGCAAGGGTTTGGTCACGCGCGCGACGACGGACGAGGCGATCAAGACCGCTGTCAACGAACCGCCGCAAACGACGAGAGCCAAGTTGCGCGGTGATTTCATCTCCGCCGCACAGAAGGCGGGACGCGACTTCACCGTCGACTGGGTCCATCTCAAGCTCAACGATCAAGCTCAGCGCACGGTGCTGTGCAAGGACCCGTTCCGCAGCGTCGACGAGCGCGTCGATCGCTTGATCGCATCCATGTAGCCGTAAGCTGCATGGCGTGGTTACGTCGAAAGTCGAGCGTCAGATCAACCTGGTGATCTGTCTGCTCTCGACCAAGCAATACGTCACCGCCGAGTACATCCGCCGAAACGTCTCCGGTTACCACGACCAGGAGCGTTCCGCCGAGGCGTTCAATCGGATGTTCGAGCGTGACAAGAACGATCTGCGCGACCTCGGCGTGCCTCTGGTCACCGGTCCTTCGCCGGAGAGCGGGATCGAGGGGTACCGAATCGACCCGGACTCGTACTCGCTGCCCGACATCACGCTCGACGAGCAGGAGGCCGCGGCGATCGCGATGGCCGCGGCGCTCTGGGACAACTCCGACGTCTCGACCATCTCGCAGACCGCCGTCCTCAAACTCCAGGCGGCGGGAATCGACGTGCGTGCCGACGACGAGATCGGTGTCGCAGCGGTGTCACAGAGGTCCCTCGGGGGTGAGCAGTCACTCACACCGACACTGGCAGCGATCGACGCGGGCCAGGCCATCACGTTCACCTACCGCGCGGGCGCGACGTCGTCGGGGGAGCGCCGCACGCTCGAACCGTGGGGAGTGGTGACGCATCGGGGTCGCTGGTATGTCGTCGGCCACGACCGCGGTCGAGAGGCAACACGAACCTTCCGACTGAGCAGGCTTTCTGACGTCACTGCCATCGGCCCGGCCGGGGTGGTGCACCGTCCGGAGCACACCGATCTGCAGCAGATCGTCGCCGACGCGGTCGATGCAGCCACCGGTTCGGATGGTCGCGCGGCTCGTGTCTGGGTGGCTGCCGACCGTGCGGCAGGGCTTCGACGCCTCGCGACGTCGAGCACCCCTGCCTCGTTCGACGGCGAGGAGGGCGACGACCTGGTCATCGAGATCATGTCGCTGAGCACGCTGGCCCGCATGATTCTGGCCGTCGGGCCGGACGCCGTCGTCCGAGAACCGGCCGAACTACGCGACCTCGTGATCACGGGACTCGATCGGATCGCCGGGGTGAACGCCTGATGTCAACAGCACAATCGCAGCGCCTGAGTCGACTGCTGGCACTTGTCCCATATTTTTCGACGCGTGGCGGTATCTCCATGGAGAAGGCCGCGCGCGATCTGGGGGTCACGCCCACTCAACTACGCAAAGATCTCGAACAGCTCTTCGTCTGCGGACTGCCGGGTTACTACCCGGACGACCTCATCGAGCTCGAGTTCTCCGAGGGGTACGTCGATGTCGGGTTCACGGCAGGAATGGACCGTCCCCTTCGACTGACCGGCGCCGAGGCGAGCGTGCTGTTGGTTGCCCTACAGGCGCTCGTTGACATGGCGGGAGTCCTCGACCAGCAGGCCGCGCGGCGTGCGATCGCCAAGATCGAACAAGCCGTCGGCAAGTCTCTTCCCGCCGTCGCGACGGTCACCGACGACGACGATGACGAGAAGAACCCGACCTACGCGACGGTGCGGCGTGCCGTGACCGAAGGCCGGGCACTCGACCTCACCTACTACTCGGCGACGCGCGATTCGGTCAGTCAGCGGGTCGTCGACCCGATACGCCTGCAGGGGCTGAACTCCAACACCTACCTCGAGGCCTGGTGTCGCGGCAGCGAGGGCGTGCGCCTGTTCCGCTTCGATCGAATCGAGGCCGCGCAGCTGCGCGACGAGCCGTCGACGCCGCCGGCATCGGTGGCAGGCACGCAGCAGTCGGTGATTCTCGGCGATGACCCTGACCACAGGTCGGTCGACATCGAGATAGATCCGGAGCAGGCTTGGGTTCTCGACTACTACCGCATCGATCCGCTCGACGACGTCGTCGCAGACCGCGACACCCACGAACCGATCAGGGGCCGACTCGCGTACGGCTCACCGGAGTGGTTGACGCGATTTCTGTTGGGGTTCGGCGGGACGGTGCGCGTCGTCGATGATCGTGAGATCGACGGCGCTGTGACCAGCGCCGCACAGCAAGCTCGGGCGCGCTATCGCTGAATGGCGCGGTACGATGACGATGAAGACAAGCGGAAGGTAAATCCTGATGGGTGCAATGTCGTGGTGGCACTGGCTGATCGTGCTGGTGGTAGTGCTACTGCTGTTCGGCTCCAAGAAGCTTCCCGACGCGGCGCGTGGTCTCGGCCAGTCGCTGCGGATCTTCAAGAGCGAGGTACAGGAGATGCAGCGCGAGGGTGATTCGACGCCTCCCAAGACCACCGCGTCTCCCGACGAAGCGACACCGCAGCGCGAACTCCCGTCGTCGGACGCGAGCACCACTGCGCCATCCACCCCGGATCACACCAAGAAGTCGGCGTAGCCGCTCACCGGGACACCTGAGTGCGGATTCCATTCGACCCGAGGTACCGCAAGCGCAAACTCAACCCCGACGGCACCATGCCGCTGGTGGAGCATCTGTTCGAGCTGCGTACCCGACTGCTCATTTCGATGGCCGCGATCGTCGTCACGACGATCATCGGCTTCGTCTGGTACTCCTACGGGATATTCGGTCTCCCGACGCTCGGTGACCTGCTCCGTGAGCCCTACTGCTCGCTGCCTGCATCGTCACGAGCGACGCTGACCGCGGACGACTCCTGCCGCCTGCTCGCGACGGGGCCGTTCGACCAGTTCATGCTCCGCCTCAAGGTCGCATTGACCACGGGCATAGTGCTGGCCTGCCCAGTGTGGCTCTACCAGATCTGGCAGTTCGTCACTCCCGGCCTGCTCGAGAAGGAACGCAAGTACGCGATCTCGTTCGTGTCGGCGGCCGCGGTGCTCTTCATCGCAGGCGCTGTGCTGGCGTATCTGGTCGTTGCGAAGGCATTCCACTTCCTGCTGACCGTCGGCAACAACGTGCAGGTGACCGCGCTCGCGGGCGATCAGTACTTCGGATTCATGATCCATCTGCTCATCATCTTCGGCGTGAGTTTCGAGCTGCCGTTGCTGATCGTCGCACTGAACACGGTTGGCGTGCTGCGGTACGAGCGCCTCAAGGCGTGGCGTCGCGGATTGATCTTTGCCCTCTTCGTGTTCGCAGCCATCGTGACCCCGGGCCAGGATCCGTTCACCATGCTGGCCCTGGCCCTCGCTTTGACTGTCCTGCTCGAGGTAGCGATTCAGTTCTCGCGATTCAACGACCGACGGCGCGACCGGAACACACCGGACTGGGCGTCGATTCCCGACGACCAGGCGAGCCCACTGCCCGACGTCTCGCCGCGACCGCAACCGTCGACCGTCGGAGCACCCTCGTCGGTCTCAGAGCAGGGACGCACCTCCGTGCGCGACGCCGCGACCTTCGACGATGTGCTCTGACCCCGATGTGTTCTGAGCCCGATGTCTGCTGACCACACGGAGTTCGACCGCTTCGCGGCGAGCCTCTCGTTCGAGCTCGACGACTTCCAACGGCTGGCCTGCCACGCGCTCGAGGACGGTCAGGGCGTGCTGGTGTGTGCACCGACCGGTGCCGGCAAGACGATCGTCGGCGAGTTCGCGGTGCATCTCGCACTAGCCGACGGAACGAAGTGTTTCTACACGACTCCGATCAAGGCGCTGAGCAATCAGAAGTACGCCGATCTCGTAGCCGTTCACGGCAGACAGAACGTCGGGCTACTCACCGGCGACAGCTCGATCAACTCCGACGCACCGGTCGTGGTGATGACCACCGAGGTCGTCCGCAACATGATTTATGCGAATTCACCTGCTCTACAGGGACTCTCGCATGTGGTGATGGACGAGGTGCACTTCCTTGCCGACCGTTTTCGCGGTGCGGTCTGGGAGGAGGTCATCCTCGGGCTCGATCCGTCGGTGCGGGTGGTGAGCTTGTCGGCGACGGTCAGCAACGCCGAAGAATTCGGCGACTGGATTCAGACTGTCCGAGGCGAGGTCACCGTCATCGTCGACGAACATCGACCGGTGCCTCTCCAGCAGCACATGCTCGTCGGCTCGCGCATGTTCGACCTGTTCGACCCCCACCGCGACGGTGGCAAGCCCCAGGTCAACCCCGAACTCAAACGCTATATCCGACACCGAATGCTGCTGGCAGACGACCGCGACAGCGGTCGCGGACACGATCGACGTTCCGGTCGCGGACGACCACGCCAGACGCGTGGTAGAGGGCCCGGAGCCCTCTCACGTCCGCAGCTCGTCGCTCGCCTCGATCGCGAAGGCTTGCTCCCCGCAATCGGATTCATCTTCTCGCGCGTGGGTTGCGACGCCGCCTTGGCCCAATGCCTTCGGTCGGGACTGTCGTTGCTGACACCCGAGGAGTCGAGTGCCGTCGACGAAGTCATCGACCGGCACCTCACCGAGATCGCGCCCGGTGATGCCGACGTGCTCGGAGTCGACGAGTGGCGGGCAGGTTTGCGGCGTGGGTTCGCCGCCCATCACGCGGGCCTCCTCCCGACGTTTCGTCACACGGTGGAAGAACTCTTCGTCCGAGGACTCGTGCGGATGGTGTTCGCCACCGAAACCCTCGCGCTGGGTATCAACATGCCCGCCCGCTCAGTCGTGCTCGAGCGCCTGGTCAAGTTCAACGGAGAGTCACACGTCGATCTGACTCCTGGTGAGTTCACCCAGCTCACCGGACGCGCCGGGCGCAGGGGCATCGACGTCGAGGGCCACGCCGTTGTCGTGTGGACGCCCGAGCTGGTTCCCGAACAGGTCGCAGGACTCGCGGGGGCCCGCACCTTCCCGCTGCGCAGCTCATTCGCGCCCGAATACAACATGGCAGTCAACCTGATCGGCCGTCGAGGACTCGCGGGGTCACGTGAGTTACTCAACAGGTCGTTTGCGCAGTTCCAGGCCGACCGCTCCGTCGTCGGGCAATCCCGCAAGGTCGACGACATGTACCGCCGACTACGCAAACTCGACGTCGAGCTCGCCGGAGCCGCCGACAAACGCGGCATCGAGCCCGGGACGATCACCGCACTCGACGACGACCCGTCCGACGGTGCGGACGATGGGTCGGACTCGTACCGAGGTTTTCTCGGCTACGTGACGCTGCGTGAGGAGATCCGCAGACGGGAGCGGGATCTCAAATTCCGCAGCCGTGTGGCCACGCAGGAGTCGACGGTCGCCGACCTTGCCGGCCTCAAACGCGGACATGTCATCGGTGTGTCATCGGGGCGCCACCGCGGACTCGCCGTCGTGCTCGAGGCCGCGAGCCAACCGGCAGATCCCAAGCCGCTGGTACTCAGCGAGGACGCCTGGTGCGGCCGCGTGGGTACACGTGATTTCGTGAATCCGCCCGAGGTGCTCGGCCATATGCGGCTGCCCAAGAATCCCGACCGCAGGACCGGACGCGGTCGGCGCGATCTGGCATCGGCACTGCGGTCGACAGGGATCGAGATGCCACGGGGACGCCAGAAGAAGCGGGCGTTGGCGGCAGACGACACCGAGTTGGCCCGAATGCGCCACCAACTGCGGGCTCATCCCGCCCATCAGCTCGACAACGGCGACGACCTGTTCCGGCTCGCCGAGCAACGCAACCGGCTTGTTCGGGACATCGTGTCGGCGGAGCGCTCGATCAGCGAGCGAACATCAACACTCGGAGTGACCTTCGACAGGATCGTCGGCGTGCTCACCGAACTCGGTTACGTCGAGAGTGATCGCGGTGAGGTGGTGGTCACGCCCACCGGTCAGCTCCTGAGCCGGATCTACAGTGAGAGCGATCTCCTCGTGACCGAGTGCATTCGCGCCGGGATCTGGGACAGACTCGGACCGCCGCAACTCGCTGCGGTCGTCGCCGCGATGGTGTTCGAATCGCGCCGCGACAGTCACGCAGGTGCCGACGCGATGCCGGGAAACGTCGAACTGCGTACCGCGATCGCCGAGACCCTCGACATCTGGGGTCAGGTCACCGACGTCGAACGGCGTCACGGGGTGTCGCCGACACGCGAACCCGACACAGGGTTCTCCGTCGCCGTGTCGTTGTGGGCGTCGGGTCGGTCGCTGACGGAGTCGTTGGCCGCCGCGGGCGAACGCGGCACGCTGCTCTCACCCGGCGACTTCGTTCGATGGAACCGGCAGGTCGTTGATTTGCTGGAACAGATCCGCCTCGGTGTAGGCGACGACGCTCCGCTCGCCCGTTCGGCACGCGCAGCGGTCGGAGCGATCCGACGCGGCGTTGTCGCTGCCGAACTCGGTTGACGTAGCAGGAGTGCGTGGCCGGTTCGACGTGATCGGGAGTCGTCGACCGCCTGACCGACGAGTCCGATTCGCTGGGGTAACCTTCACTTCGCACATCGGTCGGCGACGACGGCGGGGGAGACGCGCGTCGCGCCGCGATACCGTGACCGTTCGACACTGCACACCGGTGCACCATCGCCGGGACGATCGAGAGAGAGACGCATGAGTCATCCGTACGATCCCAACAACGCCGGTGACCAGTCGTCCCCCGGGGGCCAGTCGCACGAGGCCGATCAGCAGGGGCAAGGCTCGGCGCAACCTCCTCAGTATGGTCAGCCACCGCAGTACGGGCAGCCGGGGCAGCCCCAGTACGGACAACCGGCGCAGTACGGCCAGCAGCCCCAGTACGGGCAGCCCGGCCAGCCCCAATACGGACAACCAGGGCAGTATGGCCAGCCGGGCCAGCCCCAATACGGACAACCGGCGCAGTACGGCCAGCAGCCCCAGTACGGGCAGCCCGGCCAGCCCCAATACGGACAACCGGCGCAGTACGGCCAACAGCCGCAGTACGGGCAACCGCAGCCGGGTCAGCCCCAGTACGCCCAACCCCAGTACGGTCAGCCGCAGCAGCAGGGCCAGTATGGCCAGCCAGCCCAGTATGGCCAGCCGGGACAGTACGCACAGCCGCAGCAGGGTCAGCAAGACTACGGTCAGGGTCAGCCGCAGCAGCCCGGCCAGCAGGCCGATCCGTTCTCGTCCATGGCGGCGTCAACAACGTCGGGATCATCAAACCGTAAGCGCACAGCCATTTTCGGCGGCGTCGGCGCTGCGGTCGTGATCGCCGCGATCCTGCTCATCACCGCCTTCGCATGGCCGGGCTGGGCACCGAAGACGCTCGACCAGAACGCGGTTCAGGACGGCGTGAAGCAGGTCCTGACCAAGGACTACCAGGCGAGCGACGTCTCGAACGTCTCGTGCCCGTCGGGTCAGAGCGTGAAGAAGGGTAATTCGTTCAGCTGCTCGGTCACCGTCGGAGGCCAGAAACAACAGGTCAAGGTCACGATCCTCGACGATGACGGCAAGTACGAGGTGTCGCGTCCGACGAGCTGATCAGCGCGACGCAAGCTCCCACCCGAGCGCATCGGCGAGCCTGCCCACAGACGCACCGATACGCAGCTCGTCGATCAAGTCGGCGAGTCGCTCGGGGTCGGCGGGCGACGACGGCAGGTGATCGTCATCGATGCTCTCCACCGTGGGCGCATCGGTGCGCACCGTCACCACTGTCCGTGCGGCACGGAGGTAGTCCGTCGAATCACGCAGTGCCGACCGGACGCGCGGAGTGAGCGTCGACGACGGGTCGTCGGCTGCGGCCTCGAGCGCGTCGAGATCGCCGTAGGCGGTTATCAGCTTCGCGGCTGTCTTGTCGCCTATCCCTGCCACGCCGGGCAGCCCATCCGACGGGTCACCGCGCAGCATCGACATCTCCGCGTAGGCCGTGCCGGCGCGGTCGACGGGCACGCCGTATCGCTCGGAAACCTCCTCAGGTCCCATCAGCTCGGCTTTCGCCAGTCCGCGTCCGACGTAGAGCACGCGCACCGGAACCGGGTCATCGGCCACCACCTGAAGCAGATCCCGGTCGCCGCTGACCACGATCACGTCGTCGTCGGCTTCGATCGCGGCGAGTGTGCCGATCACGTCGTCGGCTTCGCATCCCGGTGCTCCCGATGTCGTCAGTCCCGCGGCGGCCAGCACGTCGAGGATCATGTCGACCTGCGGCGTGAGGGTGTCGGGAACCTCTTCGATGTCGGGTTCGTCTCGACTTCCGTCGCCGGAATGCGGCGCCTCCTGCGCCACTCGATGGGCCTTGTACGACGGCAGCAAGTCCGTACGAAACGCCGGACGCCAATCGAGGTCGAGGCAGACGACGAGGCGCGTCGGATGGTGTTGGGACACCAGAGAAGCGATCGTGTCGACGAATCCACGGACCGCGTTCACGGGCCGTCCGTCGGCGGCGGTGAGCTTCTCGGGCAGTGCGTGAAACGAGCGGAACCACAGGCTTGCGCCGTCGAGCAACATCACGGATCCTGGCATGTCTCAACTCTGCCATCCGCGTAGGCTTCGACTCGTGACCGCCACTGCAGAAGAGCGTTTCGACGCCGAGGTGTACCGCCGTCGCCTCGCACGGGCCGCTGTGCTGACCGGCAAAGCCGGACTCGACGCCCTCATCGTTTCCCCAGGACCCGACCTGCGCTATCTCACCGGTTCTCGCGCCGACACCTTCGAGCGTCTGACGGCGCTGGTGATCCCGGCATCCGGAACCCCTCGACTGGTGATCGCTCGACTCGAGCTCGCCTCAGTGCGCGACTCCGCGGTCAGCGAACTCGACATCGACGTCGTCGACTGGGTCGACGGCGAAGACGCACACGCGCTGGCCGTCGCCGGGTTGCCGACTCCCGCTGCCGTCGCGGTCTCCGAGTCGATGCCGGCGCTCCATCTCGTGCCGATCGCAGATCGTCTGGGAGCCACCCCGACCCTTGCGACGCCGGTGCTCCGTCAGATGCGAATGATCAAGGACGGCAACGAAGTCGACGCTCTCCGACGCGCCGGCGCCGCGATCGACCGGGTGCACGCACGCATGGGCGAATGGCTGCGTCCGGGACGAACGGAAGCCGACGTCGCCGCCGACATCGCCGAGGCGATCGTCGCGGAGGGACACACGGAACCCGAATTCATCATCGTCGGGTCGGGTCCCAACGGCGCCGATCCGCACCATGAGCAGTCCGACCGGGTGATCCAACCCGACGACATCGTCGTGATCGACATCGGCGGACCGGTCGAACCGGGCTACAACTCCGATTCCACCCGCACGTACTGTTTCGCCCAGCCGACCGACGAGAGGGCACGTGCGTACGCCGCGCTCGAGCTCGCCCAGCGGACCGCGGTCGCAGCGGTACGGCCAGGAGTGAGCGCCGAGAAGGTCGACGCGGCGGCGCGTGAAGTACTCGTCGACGCGGGGTTCGGGGAGAACTTCATTCACCGCACCGGCCACGGCATCGGGCTCTCCGTTCACGAGGAGCCCTACATCGTCAGCGGCAACGACCTCGTCCTCGAGGCCGGGATGGCGTTCTCGATCGAACCGGGCGTCTACTTCCCAGGGCAGTGGGGTGCGCGGATCGAGGACATCGTCATCGTGACCGACGACGGCTGCGAACCGGTCAATGTGCGCCCGCACGAATTGCGGGTGCTGTAGACCCGGGCCCCGAGGGAAGGGTGACGATCAATCGAGCAGCGAGTGCGAACCGAGTACACGCTGCACGTCGATCTCGATGACGACGCGCTCGGGATTCGGCTTCGGCTCCCGATATCGCTGGGCGTAGCGCCGTTCGGCCTCCGCAACGCGCTCGCGATCGCGGTGAACGGTCGCGGGGCCCTCCAGCGTCAGCCACCGCGGACCGTCGACGTTGGTCACGGCGGCATAGCCACCGCGCTCGGTATTGCGTACCTTCTGGCTGCCCTCACGAGTGATCACCCGAGCAAGTCCGCTGTCGGGGTCGTAGGTGAACCCGACAGCGACGACGTGCGGGGTGCCGTCGGGTCGAAGCGTCGCGAGTGACGCAAGGTGTCGCTCGCCGAGGAAGTCGAGCGCAGCGGAACCGATGTTCTCCGGAGTGCGCGGCATGGCGCCAACAATAGTCACCGCGACGGCACCGCTGTCGGCTGCCCGCACGCCGGTGGAATACTGCGTGTCATGGCGCGGAGCAATTCACACGACGATCCGGGGACGGTAGTCGTCTTCGGTGGACGCAGCGAGATCGGGATCGCCCTCGCGAAACGACTGGTGGCGGGCAAGAGTGTTGTTCTCGCCGCGCGCCGCGCCGCCGACCTCGACGACGAAATCGCCGCTATGCGCGCGGCGGGCGCCGCCGACGTCAGCGCCGTCGAATTCGACGCCGATGCGACCGACACGCACTCGTCGCTCATCGAGGCGATCACAGCCGATCACGGACCCATCGGCGCGGCGATCGTCGCGTTCGGCATTCTCGGCGATCAACACCGCGCCGAAACCGACGTCGCGCACGCGCTGCAGATAGCCCAGACCGACTACGTCGGCCAGATCAGTGTGCTGACTCCGCTGGCCAACGCACTGCGGCGTCAGGCATCCGGCACCATGATCGTCTTCTCGTCGATCGCCGGAGTGCGGGTACGACGCGGCAACTACGTGTACGGGTCAGCAAAGGCGGGACTCGACGGCTTCGCCAGTGGGTTGTCGGACGCACTCCATGGATCGGGCGTCCGATTGTTGCTCGCCCGCCCGGGTTTCGTGGTCGGCAACATGACAGCAGAACTCATGGCCTCCGGAACCAAGCCCGCGCCGATGTCGGTCGACGCCGAACAGGTGGCCGACGCCGTGGCACGGGCGTACCACCGCGGTCGTTGGGAGGTGTGGATTCCCGGACCACTGCGCTTCGTCGGATTCGCGATGCAATTCGTACCGCGCGCGATCTGGCGCAGGTTGCCCCGATGACGGTCGCGACGACGGATACACCAGAATTCGTCGTCGTCGGGATCGGCGCCGACGGCTGGGCCGGACTGACCGATCGCGCGCGCGACGAATTACGCAGCGCCACAGTCGTATACGGATCAACACGCCAACTCGAACTCCTGCCCGAGCTCGACGCGACGACGGTGGCATGGCGTTCGCCGATGTCCGAGCACCTACAGCAGGTGCTGTCCGAGACTTCTGACTCCCCAGCTTCTGACACGACCGTGCACGTACTGGCGAGTGGCGACCCGATGTTCCACGGTGTCGGGTCGACGATCGTCAATGCCGTGGGGCGCAACCGGGTTCGGGTGCTCCCCACCGTGTCGTCGGCGAGTCTCGCCTGCGCGCAACTCGGGTGGGACCTGTCTCGCACACAGGTGATCAGCACGCTGCGCGACGACGCCGACGTCGTGGTGCCCGCGTTGACCGACGGCCGTCGGATCCTCGTGCTCAGCAGGGGAGCTCAGACACCCGCCGCGATCGCCGAGGTCTTGGCACGCACCGGTTTCGGCTGGTCGACGATGACCGTTCTCGAACAACTCGGTGGCCCAGGCCAACGGATCATCGAGTCGGTTGCGCGCTCGTACCGACCTGAACCCCACGACGCGCTCAACATCGTCGCCATCGACTGTGTCGGACCTCGGACGACGCGCCTACCGGGGCTACCCGACGACGCGTACGAGCATGATGGACAACTCACCAAGTCGGCGGTGCGGGCCTTGACCGTCACGGCCCTCGCACCAGGTGGCCGAGCGCTCCTCTGGGATGTCGGATCCGGGTCGGGGAGCGTGGCGATCGAGTGGTTGCGCGCAGACTCCGACGGGACCGCCATCGCCTTCGAGCACGACGACGTCCGTGCCGCGCGCCTCGCGCGCAACGCAGCCCGTCACGGAGTGGCGGGATCGCTCACTGTGCGGGGCGCCGCGCCCGAATCACTGCGTGACGCACCGGATCCGGATGCAATCTTCATCGGGGGAGGACTCGACGACGAGGTCCTGGCCGCTGCGTGGCGGGCGCTGCTTCCCGGTGGGCGGTTGGTCGCCAACGCTGTCGCGGTCCAGAGCCAGTCACTGCTCGTCGAATGGCACAGCCGACTCGGGGGAGTTCTGCGACGATTCTCCATCGAGACCGTCGAGCCGCTCGGATCCATGACGACATGGCGTCCCGCACTGCCGATCGTGCAGTGGGTTGTCACACGAACGGACGACGAGTCGTGACCGTTTACTTCATCGGCGCAGGCCCCGGCGCAGCCGACCTCATCACCCTGCGTGGGGCACGCGTCCTGGGCGAGTGCACCACCTGTCTCTACGCCGGATCGCTTGTCCCGCAGGAACTCCTCGAACTCTGTCCGGCCGGCGCCACCCTGATCGACACGGCCCGGGTGCCGCTCGACGAGATCATCGGGCACATCGTCGAGGCAGACGCGTCCGGCGCCGACGTCGCACGTCTGCATTCCGGCGATATTTCACTGTATTCGGCGTTCACCGAGCAACACCGCGAGCTCCGACGCCTGGGGATCGGCGTGGAGATCGTGCCCGGCGTACCCGCGTTCGCCGCGGCCGCAGCTGCCCTCGACACCGAACTCACGGTGCCCGGGGTCGGTCAGAGTCTTCTCATCACCCGCGTGTCGACGCTGTCGACGGACATGCCGCCGGGTGAGGAACTCGCGCACCTGGCGCAGTCGGGTGTCACCCTCGCACTGCACCTCGCCGCGCACCGCGCGCCGCAGATCGTCGAGGCGCTCGCCGACCACTACGGGCCGCAATGCCCCACCGCTACAGTCGCATTCGCATCCCGCGACGATCAGGTGGTGATCAGATGCGCGTTGTCGGACCTGCCGCAACGGCTCGACGACCACGGAATCCGCCGCACCGCGGTCATTTTCGTCGGCAAGGTGCTCGATCCGGCAACCCCGACCCCCACAGACAGCTACCTCTACTCGCACGCGCGGATGACCAAGCTCCGCAGTGGCGGTCACGACGACAGACCTTCCGCCACATGAGCGACGCACCGACCGTGCTGGTGCTCGGGGGCACAGGCGAAGCCCGCGAGCTGGCTGCCCGACTCGTCACCGAGCGCATTCCCGTGATCTCTTCACTCGCGGGTCGGGTCGGCGAGCCTCGACTGCCCGTCGGTGCCGTACGCATAGGCGGCTTCGGGGGAGTGCCCGGCTTGCGGACATGGCTGCACGACAACGCTATTCGCGTCGTCGTCGATGCAACACATCCCTTCGCGAGCGGCATCAGTGCCAACGCCGCAGCCGCAACCGGCGACCTCGATCTTCCTCTCGTCCGGCTATGTCGCGCACCGTGGTCACCGGATGTCGGGGATACCTGGGTCCAGGTTCCGGATATAGCCAGTGCGGCAAGGCATCTCGACGGGCGACGAGCACGCGTATTCCTGACCACCGGCAGGCAGGACGTCGACGCATTCGCGGAGAACTCCTCGGCATGGTTCCTCATCCGGGTCGTCGACCCTCCGCAGACCGCTATGCCCAGACTCCACACAGTGATCCGGTCGCGCGGTCCCTACCATCTCGCCGACGAGATCGACCTGATGCGTGAGCACCGTATCGACGTGCTCGTCACGAAGAACAGCGGCGGTGACATGACGCGCGCAAAGCTCGATGCCGCAAGGACTCTCGGCATCGAGGTTGTGATGGTCGACCGTCCGAGCGAACCCGCGATGCCCACCGTCGAGGACGCAGAAGGCGCCGTCGAACTCGTCCGTGGCCTGCTCACCGGCCAGACGCTGGGATGATCAGACGCTGCGATGATCCGGCGCCGTGATGATCAGACGTCGTGACCATCAGGAGTGTGCTGACGGGGCGTGAACACCAGACGACCACCACTGCGCTCGGCAACCGTCGTCGCAGACGATCCGATGATCAGCATCGTGCGCATGTCGACGATCGACGGATCGAACGCGCCAACGGTCGTCACCGACAGCGTCTGCTCCGGTCCGCCGACATCGCGCCCGACGATCAGGACGCGGTCGTCGGGAACCATCTCGCGCAGCAGGCCGTGAAGGCGTGGCACCTGCCATGTCCTGCTCTGCGATCCGGGGTTGTAGACGGCGATCACCAGATCGGCCTGAACAGCGTGCCGAATCCTGGCTTCGATCAGCTCCCACGGTTTGAGCCTGTCCGAGAGTGAGATCACCGCGAAGTCGTGCCCGAGTGGGGCGCCGGTGACCGCAGCGACCGCCGTTGCTGCGGTCACCCCCGGCACGACGCGGACGGGCACATCGGCCCAGCGCGGCTGAGCCGCTACCTCGGCCACCGCCGCCGCCATGGCAAACACGCCCGGGTCACCGGACGACACGACGGCCACGCGAGCACCCCGCGAGGCGAGGTCGAGCGCGAACTCCGCGCGTTCGGCCTCCACGCGGTTGTCGCTGGCATGCATCCGCTGTCCTGGCCGGGGCGTCACCCGCGCGAGATAGGTTCGATAGCCGACGAAGTCGGTGGCCGACGCCAGTTCGGCGCGCACCTGCGGCGTGGTCTGTGTCGGCGCTCCCGGTCCGAGCCCGACCACGACGACCTCACCGGTCCCGGGCTCGGGAACGGACGCCTCGAAGCGCGGATTGTTCCGTCGGCCGGGAACGACGACCATCGAGAAGTACGGGACTTCCGCCGGGTCGACGTCGGTGAGCGGCAGCACGCGCTGCGCCGGCGTCGAGGCCCTTTCCACATACCAGGCTTCGTCGAGCCGTCCGACTCGTTCGAGGGCCGTGCACACAGTCGAGAACGTGCGGCCCAGTTTGAGCACCGCGATGGCATCGGCGCCGGCGAACACCGCGGTCAACTCGTCGACCGGGAGTGTTCCCGGTACAACGGTCAGTATTTCTTCGCCTTCGACAAGCGGGATCCCCAGTGCAGACGACGCCCCACTCACAGACGTCACCCCGGGAATGATCTCTGCATCGAAGTCGTCGGCAAGGCGTTTGTGCATATGCATGTACGAGCTGAAGAACAGCGGGTCACCCTCGGCCAACAGACAGACATCCCGCCCGGCCCGCAGATGCGCCGCGAGTGTTTCGGCGCTCTCGGCATAGAAGTCGTTGAGGGCGCCGCGGTAGCCGCCGGGATGATCGGTTGCCTCGACCGTGATCGGGTACATCAGACGCTCTTCGATCTGATCGCCGCGCAGATACGGCTCGGCGACGCCCCGGGCAATACTGTTTCCATGGCGAGCGCTGTGATAGGCGATGACGTCTGCGGTGGAAATGATCCGCGCGGCTTTGACGGTGACCAACTCGCTGTCGCCGGGACCGAGTCCTACGCCCCAGAGCTTTCCGTAGCGCGCCTCTTCCGCCGCACTTTCCTCGTTGCGTGGTGTCGTCACAGCGTCATTCCTGTGCACTCGCCAGTGCGTTGATCGCGGCGGCAACGATCGCCGAACCGCCTCGACGTCCGGCGACGGTGATGAAGTCGAGATCATCGCGGTTCGCCAGTGCCGCACAGGATTCCGCAGCTCCGATGAAACCGACGGGTGCGCCGACGATCGCCGCCGGGCGGGGCGCGCCCGCATCGATGACGTCGAGAAGCGCGAACAACGCGGTCGGTGCGTTACCGATCGCGACGACCGCTCCGTCGAGTCGGTCCCGCCAATACTCGACGGCCGCAGCGGTCCGTGTGGTCGACAGTTGCTCGGCGAGTGCCGGCAGGCCCGGCTCTCCGAGATAGCAGAGCACCTCGTTGTCGGCGGGCAACCGCTTGCGGGTCACTCCGCTGGCGACCATCGTCGAGTCACACAGAATTGGTGCACCCGCCTCGAGAGCAGACCGTGCCGCGGAGACGACGCCGGACGTCGCGATCACGTCCTTGGTCAAATCTGTTTCGCCACACGCGTGAATCATGCGTACGACAACCCCGGAGACGTCCGGGGCGAATCCGGCCAGATCGGCTTCGGCTCGGATGGTGGCAAAGGACTGCCGGTAGATCTCGGCGGCGTCGCGTAGGTAGTCGGGCATAATGGCTCAACCCTATCGGGGCCGTCGTCACGACCAACAGATCGGTTGCCCCCTGGCGCGACAGGATAGGGTGACCGGCGTGAGTGCGCCAACACTGTACATATTCCCGCATGCCGGCGGATCGGCCAGCTTCTACGTACCATTCGCGCGGACCTTCACGTCCGGTGTGAAACGAATCGCCGTGCAATACCCCGGCAAGAACGGAACTCACGACCTCGCGTCGTTCAGAGGGATACCTGAACTCGCCGACACGGTCGTCAGCAAGCTTCCTGCTGACCCCGACGCGCGCATAGCCCTGTTCGGACACAGCATGGGCGCCTTGGTGGCATTCGAGACCGCGCGCATCCTCGAGGCCGCCGGCCGCAGAGTCGAGGCGCTCTTCGTGTCGGCCTGCGCCGCGCCCGGCCGCAGCGGATACGACTACATTCCCGAATCCGATCGCGGCTTGCTTGACGCGGTGTCGGAAATGACAGGCGTCGACCCGGCACTCCTCGAGAGTGAGGAATTCCAGGCCCGAATTCTGCCGACACTGCGCGGTTTCAAAGCCATCACGGCATATCAATGCCCCCCGGATGCCACGCTGTCGTGCCCAATACACGTCTATTACGCCGACGACGACGAGGTCGCAACCACCGAAAAGGTCAGCCCCTGGCAGGAAAGGACAACCGCACAGTTCACGATGCGGGAGTTTGCGGGCCATCACTTCTACCTCACGGACAACCTCTCCGAGGTGGTGGCCGACATCGAGCAGAAGCTGCCTGTCACCTGAGAATCTTGATAGGTAACTCACAGGTAGCCGACTGGAGCAAATGACCCAGTTTGTTTGGAACAAATGACCAAGTTCTGTTCGCACAGGTCACGCGCGACTCAAAGAACTGAGCTGCCCGAAGCATCAAGGCGCTGCTGATCGTTCGCAAATCTTGGTTGCATTTGGAAACTTAATTCACGCACTCCCCGGTGGCGTACAGACACTGCGGCTGCTAGCCTTCGTTCCACGTTCGTGAATCGAAGTATTATCGTTCTGGACGCTCTGGTTTTTTGGGGAAGACTCATCGACGACGAGGGGAAGCCGTCGCCTGAGTGTCATCGCACATTCTCTGTCGGGGGGAAAGCGAATGCATCGTGGATGTAACAAGTTCGGTTGATTTCACCGGGCCGGCAAAGCCAAATTTGTCGCAGCAAACGATCCCGTCCATTCTTCGGGGTAGGGCCGCTGCACAACCTGACGACGTCGCTTTCAGTTTTATCGATTACGACATCGACCAGGCTGGATATGAAGAATCACTGACGTTTCGTGAGCTTTATCAGCGCGTTCGTGTCGTTGCCGCGGAATTGCTCAGGCATGGCAGTCCGGGTGATCGCGCAGCGATCCTCGCTCCACAGAGCCTCGACTACATCGTCGCGTTTCTCGGCGCGATGGAAGCGGGGTTCATCGTCGTGCCGTTGTCCGTGCCGATGTTCGGTGCGCACCACGACGAACGGATCAGTTCTGCGCTATCCGACTGCACCCCGTCGGTCATCTTCGCCACAACCACCGTCATCGACGACGTACTCCCGTACGCACAGGAGATGGCGGGAGCCACACCGACGGTCATCGAGATCGATGCGCTCGATGCCGACGCGCCCGTCGACGATTACCCGGATAACGTGCGACAAAGCAAAACCGCAGTGCTGCAATACACTTCGGGCTCGACCAGCGCCCCACGCGGAGTGATGGTGTCGCACCGGAATGTCGTCACGAACCTCGACCAACTGATCAGCGACATGTTCGCTCATCACGGCGGCTGGCCCGATCCCGATACCGTGCTGGTGTCGTGGTTGCCCTTCTACCACGACATGGGCCTGCTATTGGGCATCTGCGGCGGCATTCTGTCTGGCCGACGCACTGTCGACATGAGCCCGATGGCGTTCTTGCAGAAGCCATCTCGCTGGATCACCACGATGGCCTCCTACGGTAAGACGTTCACCTCCGCACCCAACTTCGCGTACGAGCTCGCGGCGCGCAGGACCACCGACGACGATCTCGCGGGACGTGATCTGTCCGGCGTGACCGCGTTCATGTGTGGTGCCGAGCGTGTACACGCCAGTACCGTGCGTCGGTTCGTCGACAGATTCGAGCGAAATGCGCTGCCCGGCAACATTGTTCGTCCGGCATACGGTTTGGCCGAGGCGACGCTGTACGTGGCGGCTCTGACGCCGGGACGCACGTCAGAGGGCATCAACTTCGACTTCGAGAAGCTCGCCTCGGGCTGGGCACGGCGAAGCGGTGAGGGCCAGGACGGCTCGGAACTGATGAGCCACGGACCCGAGCGTTCGGTGACCTTCCGGATCGTCGATCCCGAGTCCCGCCAGGAGAATCCCGCCGACAAGGTCGGGGAGATATGGGTGCATGGCGACAACGTTCCCGCAGGTTACTGGCGCAATCCCGAGCTCACCGAGAAGGTGTTCGGGGGATGGATAGAAGATCCCGCACCCACCACACCGGCCGGACCATGGCTGCGCACCGGTGATCTCGGAGTCCTGTCGGAGGGCGACCTGTTCATCACAGGCCGCATCAAGGATCTTCTGATCATCGACGGCCGCAACCACTACCCCGATGACATCGAAGGTACGGTCACCGAACTCACCCGCGGAAGGGTCGCGGCGGTGTCGGTCGACCGTGGATCGGCGGAACAACTCGTGGTGGTCGCCGAGGTCAAAGATCGTGGCGCGCAGGTCGATTACGCGCAGTTGCGCAACGAGGTGACCTCAGCTGTGTCGAATCGCCATGGCGTCCGGGCCGCGGACGTCGTCTTCGTTGCACCCGGCTCCATTCCGATCACCACGAGCGGCAAGACGCGTCGGTCGTCGGTCGGCGACCATTACCGGGACGGCGTGTTCGTCGGATTGGACTCCGCGCAGTGACTATGCCTCGAGACGAGGCGGATCTGAGGGCATGGCTGGTCGACCAGCTCGTGCGTATGGGTTGTGAGGCCGACGACATCGACGTCGACACTGCGTTCAACGACCTCGGCGTGGGATCGCGCGATGCGGTCGTCATGTCGGGCGAACTGTCCGAACTCGCGGGTCGACAGATCTCGCCCGTCGATTTCTGGGAGCATCCGACGATCGCCACGCTGGCAGCTTTCGTCGCCAATCCCGAAGCAGCACAGGCGAACACCGTCGACCTGCCACACTCACAGCCCACCGACGACGCCATCGCTGTCATCGGCATCGGCTGTCGGTTTCCCGGCGATGTCTTCGGTCCGGAGAAATACTGGGATTTCCTGTTCGACCACGGCAACGGTGTCAGCACCGTCCCCGAGGGACGGTGGACACAGTTCGACGACGGCCGCAACGAGACGGCCAACGCTCTGCGGCGCACCACGCGGTGGGGCGGCTACCTGTCCGAGGTCGACGCCTTCGATGCCGAGTACTTCGACATCTCACCGAGCGAGGCCGACAAGATGGACCCGCAGCAGCGTCTGCTGCTCGAGGTCACCCAGGAGGCGCTCGACCATGCCGGCATCCCTGCCGGCGCGTTGCGTCACTCGCAGACCGGTGTTTTCGCGGGTTCGTGTGCCGGTGAATACGGTGCGTTGGCGACGAGCGACCTGAGTCAGGTCGACGCGTGGTCGGGGACCGGTGGAGCGTCGTCGATCATCTCCAACCGCCTGTCGTACCACTACGACCTCCGCGGTCCGTCGGTCACCATCGACACCGCATGCTCGTCGTCGCTCGTGGCCATCCATCTCGCATGCCAGAGTCTGCGTTCGGGCGAATCCACACTGGCGCTGGCCGCGGGCGTCAATGTGATGCTGTCGCCCGCGATCACCCGCAGCTTCGATACCGCGGAGGCGATGTCGCAAAGCGGACAGTGCCACTCGTTCGACGCTGCCGCCGACGGTTATGTGCGCGGTGAGGGTGCGGGCGTCGTGGTGCTGAAAGGGTTGTCCGACGCGATTCGCGACGGCGACAACGTGATCGCCGTCGTGCGCGGTTCTGCAGTCAATCAGGACGGCCATTCCAACGGTCTGATGGCGCCCAACCCATCGGCGCAGATGGCTGTGTTGCGCGGTGCGTACGCAGCCGCAGGCCTCACCACCCGCGACGTCGACTATGTCGAAACCCACGGCACCGGAACACTTCTGGGCGATCCCATCGAGGCACGGGCACTGGGTACCGTTCTCGGACGCGGCCGCAGCTCCGACGATCCGCTCCTCATCGGTGCGGTCAAGTCGAACATCGGTCACCTCGAGGCCGCGGCCGGTGTTGCCGGCTTCATCAAGGCTGTCCTGGCCGTCGACCGTGGCAACATTCCGGCGAATCTCGGTTTCTCCCAACCGAACCCGCACATCAACATGGACAACCTGCGCCTGCGGGTCGTGGCCGAGCACACCGTGTGGCCCGAACGCGATCGGCCTCGGCGCGCCGGAGTGTCCTCGTTCGGCTTCGGCGGCACCAACGCACACGTCGTGCTCGAACAGGCACCGCCCGCGCATGCGACTGCCGCTATGAACACTGGGGCTACGAACTCTGGGGCAAGCACCCCTGCGGTGACGACACTCACCGTGACGGCGAAGACCGCCGATCGAGTGCGCGCACAGGCTTCAGCGCTGGCCGACTGGCTCGACGGTGCCGGTGCCGACGTCTCACTGGCCGACGTCGCCCACACCCTCGATCACCACCGCACGCGACACTCCGCGTTCGCCACTGTGGCCGCGCGTGACAACCAGCAGGCGGTCGTGGGTCTGCGCGCTCTCGCGGCGGGCGACACGGCACCGGGGCTCGTCGATGTCCACGGTGGACGCTGCCGACCCGGCACGGTCTTCCTGTACTCGGGGCAGGGATCGCAGTGGGCGGGTATGGCGCGCACACTGCTCGATTCGGAACCCGAGTTCGCGGCGGCCCTCGCCGACATCGAACCGGACTTCGTCGCACAGGTCGGCTTCTCGCTGGTCGACGTTGTCCGCGCAGGTGAACCGGTTGTCGGTATCAGCCGCATCCAGCCTGTCCTCACCGGTCTGCAGTTGGCACTCACCCGACTGTGGCGCTCGTACGGCGTCATCCCCGACGCCGTCATCGGACATTCGATGGGGGAGGTCGCGGCGGCTGTCGTGTCCGGTGCGCTGTCCGTCGCCGATGGTCTCAAGGTGATCGCAACCCGTTCGCGACTGATGTCCGCGCTGTCGGGCCAGGGCGCGATGGCCCTCGTAGAACTCGACGCCGACGCTGCGACAGCACTGGTGAACACATATCCGGACGTGACCGTCGCGGTGCACGCGTCGCCGCGACAGACGGTGATCGCCGGCCCACCCGACCAGGTCGACGCCGCGGTAGCCAAGGTTGCCGCAAGCGACAAGCTCGCCCGTCGCATCGAGGTCGACGTCGCCTCCCACCATCCGATCATCGACCCGGTTCTGCCGGATCTCCGCACCGAGTTGGCCGATCTCACCCCGCGTCGACCAACCATTCCGCTGATCACCACAACACTTGCCGAGGGCGAACCCCGGTTCGACGCAGACTACTGGTGCTCGAATCTCCGCAATCCGGTGCGGTTTTCGCAGGCGATCAGCGCCGCAGGCGACACGCACGGCGTGTTCATCGAGGTCAGCCCGCACCCGATACTCACCTACGCGATCGACGACACACTCGCCGACGTGCATCACCACTCCGTCGCGACGTTGCTGCGCAACCAGGACGATGCGCTGACCTTCCACACCAACCTGAACGCGGCGCAGACCACGACGCCTCCGACGAGTTCGCATGGCGCCGAGCCGCATGTGCAGCTGCCTGCCACTGTCTGGCAGCACACGTCGCACTGGATCGAACTGCCCGAACGTACAACGGCCGCTGCGGTGGTGCCGACGAACGGCACACTGCTCGGCGAGCGTATCGACGTCGCCGACACCGCGGGCACGCATCTCTGGCGGGCAGATCTCACCGCGCACACCAAGCCGTATCCGGGTTCACACGAACTCAACGGCCTCGAGGTGGTGCCGGTCTCGGTACTGCTCGCCACCCTGGTCGACGCCGCCCGCAGCGTCGGCATCGAGCACATCGGCGAGGTTCGATTCCACTATCCGATCGCTCTCGACCGCCCCCGGCTCGTCCAGGTCGTGGCCGCCGGCGACGTCGTGTCGATCTCGTCGCGCTCGGCGTCCGACACGTCGACGTGGGTGCGACACGCGACGGCCCGCGCGGTCGTCGAACCACCCGCGACGCAGACATCCGAACTCAATGGCCTCGCGCCGATCACCGCCGCGCAGGGTCGTTCTACGGCGGAGTTCCTGCGCGAGTGGGGTGTGACAGGCCAACCCTTCGAGTGGACATTCTCGGGTCTGCACGGATCGCCGGAGCGGTTGTCGGCCGAAGTCGACCTACCCGAGCCTTCCGTGGCCGCCATACTCGACGCAGCCGCGCACCTCGCGCGCCTCGTCGACGACTCGAATCGTGACCTCATGGTGCCGTCCGCGACCGAGTTCGTCTGGCTGGCAGACGATGTCACCGATCCGAGCGCGACGATCGACGTCCGACGAAACCGCACCGTGGAGGACGGACTGGTCGTCGACGTCACCGCGACCGGCCCAGACGGCCCGCTTCTCGACATTCGCGGACTGCGGTTCGCGGTCGTCGACGGAACCGACACGCCGATTCCCGATCTGCCGCCGGAGTCGATGACACACGTACTCGAGTGGCAACCGATGGAGTTCGACGCCGATCGCGCTGCGACACCGAGCGGCTCGGTCGCGGTCGTCGGAGAGGGCAACGCGGTCGCAGCAGCCCTGCGCACCGCGGGCGTCGACGTCGTCGACGATGCGTCGACAGCACGCCATGTCGTCTACGTCGGCGGAGTATCCACCGGTGATCACGCCGCAGACGCGGTGCGTATGGGTTCGGAGGTCACCGAGTGGGTGCGACGTCTCGCTCAACGTGACAGCGCCACGACACTGTGGCTCGTGACCCGCGGCGTCCGCACACCAATCGCGGCAGGGGATCTCGCCCAGAGCGCGCTCTGGGGACTCTCAACAGTGATCGCCGAGGAGCAACCCGATATCTGGGGCGGGCTGATCGACATACCGGCGGACACAGACCTCACCGCCAACGCGTCGTCGCTCGCTGCGGCGATGGCCACGCCGTTCAAGGCCATCGGTTCGCTCGTCGACGAGCAATTGTCCGTTCCCACAACGGTTCCGCTCGAGTCGGTTCTGCTCGAGTCTGGGCCCGTCCGGGAAGCGCTGCGGTGTCGTGCTGACGCCTCCTACCTCATCACCGGCGGCATGGGTGCACTTGGTCTGGTGATCGCCGACTGGCTCGCCGGGCGTGGGGCGCGGCGGATCATCCTCGCCGGTCGTAACGGACTACCACCGCGGCGGACGTGGGACGACGAGAACGTCGACTCGTCCACGCGCACACGCATCGACGGTGTTCGTGCGCTGGAGGCACGGGGCGTCGCAGTGGAGCCCGTGGCACTCGACGTCGCCGACGCCTCGGCGCTGCGTGCCTTCCTCGAGTGCCGCGACGACGCGGGTGCTCCGCAGGTACGCGGCGTGATCCACGCTGCGGGTGTCACGGTGAACCGACTCCTCACAGATACCGACGCCGAAACGCTCCACACCGTCATGCGGCCCAAAATTGCAGGCGCACAAGCTCTGTCGGAGGTCTTCGAGGCTTCCGAACTGGACTTCTGCCATCTCACCGGAAGTGCGGGCGCCCTGTTCGGCATTCCGGGACAAGGCGGCTATGCCGCGGCGAATGCCTATCTCGACGCCGTCGCACGCTTCGCCAACCCATCGCGTGGGCGCACCCTCAGCATCGACTGGGTCGCCTGGGAGGGCCTCGGCTTCGCCGCCGACGCCGACCTCGTCGTCGCCGAGCTCGAACGCGTCGGGTCGCGTCCCGTCCGGGTCGGCGAGGCACTCGCGGCGTGGGAGTACATCGACCGATTCGACGTCGCGCAAGCCGTCGTCCTTCCACGCGCTGACGCGTCGGTGTCGTACACCGCCGACGAGATCGACACGCACGCATGGGATCGGATGGACCGCGCCGAGATGTTGAGCACCCTGGAGAACGGATTGCGCGCGATTCTCGCCCACGAGCTACGACTTCCCGAGGCCGACCTCGAATCCGATGTTCCGTTCGCCGAGTTGGGTCTCAACTCGGTGATGGCGATGTCGATCCGCCGCGACGCGGAGAAGCTCGCCGGGATCGAACTCTCGGCCACGATGCTGTGGAACCATCCGACCGTTGCGGCGCTCGCCACCCACCTCGCCGACAAGATCGCTCCGCAGGAGTCCGACGATGTCGACGACGAGTTCGACACCGAGTCCGACGGGCTGCTCGACAGCCTGTTCGACGACGTCGAGTCCTCACCGCTCGGAGCGGAGCCGGGGCTCTGATGGCGGCACACGACTTCGACGACAACAGCCTTCGGGAGTGGATGGTCGATCACCTCGTGGCCATGACGGGTTGTGCGCGCCACGAGGTCGACCCCGAGGCCTCGATGGCCGATCTCGGTGTGGGATCGCGTGATTCGGTTGTTCTCTCGGGCGAACTCTCCGAACTCCTGCGGCGTCACGTCTCGCCGGTCGAGTTCTGGGAGCACCCGACGATCAACTCGCTCGTCCACTATCTGTTGCACGACGAGCCCATCGACGTCAGCGACCACACGGTGAGCGCAGGCACGCTCGACGACCCGATCGCGGTGGTCGGCATGAGCTGTCGCTTGCCTGGTGGCGTGCACGGCACTGCGCAGTACTGGGACTTCCTCTCAACGGGCGGCGATGCCGTCGGTACGGTTCCCGCCGAACGCTGGGAACGCTTCGACGACGGCACCCCCGAAGTGCGGGCGGCTCTGGAGTCGACGACGCGGCACGGCGCCTTCCTCGACGACATCGCCGGATTCGACGCCGATTTCTTCGAGATCACCGCGCGCGAAGCCGCGAAGATGGACCCTCAGCAACGCCTGCTTCTCGAAACCGCCTGGGAGGCATTGGAGAATGCCGGAATCGCTCCGGGGACGCTGAAGCGCTCCCCGACGGGTGTCTTCGTCGGTGCGTGCGTCAGTGAGTACGGTTTCCTGGCCTCCACCGACCTTCCGGGCGTCGACGCGTGGAACAACCTCGGCGGAGCGCTGAGCATCATCGCCAATCGCCTGTCGTACTTCCTCGACCTGCGCGGGCCGTCGATGACCATCGACACGGCCTGCTCGTCGTCCCTGGTGGCGATCCACCTCGCATGTCAGAGCCTGCGTCTGCAGGATTGCAACGTCGCGCTGGCCGCGGGGGTCAATCTGCTCCTGTCGCCTGCGGTCTTCCACGGCTTCGATCAATCTGCCGCACTGTCGACCTCGGGTGCCTGCCATTCGTTCGACGCCGACGCCGACGGTTTCGTCCGCGGCGAGGGCGCGGGCGTGGTGGTGCTCAAGCGCCTCGGCGACGCGCTACGCGACGGTGATCGGGTACTCGCGGTCGTGCGCGGCTCCGCGGTCAACCAGGACGGTCATTCCAACGGCCTGTTCGCGCCCAATCCCGCCGCCCAGATGGAAGTGCTACGCGCTGCGTACGCGAACGCCGGTATCGCGGCCCACGACGTCGACTTCGTCGAGACACACGGCACCGGAACACTTCTCGGCGATCCGATCGAAGCACGTGCTCTCGGTACCGTCCTCGGGCGCGGCAGGCAGGCAGACAAACCGCTCCTTCTCGGCGCGGTGAAGTCGAACCTCGGGCACCTCGAGGCCGCCGCGGGGGTCGCAGGATTCATCAAAACCGTGCTCGCGGTGCAACGGGGAACGATCCCGGCCAACCTCCACTATCGAAACCCCAACCCGCACATCCCGTTCGAGCAACTACGTTTGCGGGTGGTCGATTCGGCGACCGCCTGGCCGACCACTGAGGGTCCGCGCCGGGCGGGGGTGTCGTCGTTCGGTTTCGGCGGCACCAACGCACATGTCGTCATCGAACAGGCACCGTCGGTACGTCGAGCAGCTGCAGCCGACGACGATCCTGTACAAGCCGTTGCGACACTTGTCATCTCGGGTAAGAGCCCCGCGCGGGTCTCGGCCCAGGCCGCTGCGATCGCCGAATGGATGGATTCCGACGGCGCGGGCGTTCCGCTCCCCGATATCGCCCACACGCTCAATCACCACAGGGCAGCACTACCGGTCTTCGGGTCGGTCACCGCCCGCGATCGTGCCGGGGCCATCGCAGGCCTGGTCGCTCTCGCGGCAGGGGAGAGCGCAGAAGGCGTCCGATTGCCCGCAACCGCTTCACCCGGGCCGGGCACCGTCTTCGTCTACTCCGGTCAGGGATCGCAGTGGGTCTCGATGGCCGCTGCTCTGCTCACCGACGAACCGGCGTTCGCCGCGGCGATCGACGAACTCGACGATGATTTCGTCGCGGAGGTGGGATTCTCCCTGCGCGATGTCATCAGTGAGCAGAAGGACTTGCACGGCGACGCCGAGGTGCAGCCAGTCCTGCTGGGCATCCAACTGGCGCTGACGAAACTGTGGGGCAGCTACGGGGTTCACCCCGACGCAGTCATCGGTCAGTCGATGGGCGAGGTCACCGCCGCAGTCGTCGCCGGTGCGCTGACGCAAGCCGAAGGGCTACGCGTCATTGCCGTTCGCTCGACATTGATGGCACGACTCGGCGGCCAGGGCGCTGTCGCGCTGCTGCGCGTCGGCGCCGAAGAAGTCGCAGAGCTATTGACTACCCACACCGGTGTCGAGATCTCCGGACGCCTCGCGCCGCGGCAGACCGTCGTCGCCGGCCCGGTCGACGCGGTGGACGCCGTCGTCGCGCAGGTCTCGGCGACCGGTCGCTTCGCGCGACGGGTCAATATGGAGGTCGCGTCACACACGGCCCTGATGGATCCGATACTCGACGAACTGCGTTGCGCGCTCGAAGGACTCACACCCCGACAGCCCCGCATCGACTTCTTCTCGACCGTGACACCCGGAACCACCCCCAGCGCAGACGCCGACTACTGGGTGGCCAACGTCCGGCAGCCGGTATCCCTTGCTGAAGCGGTCGGCGCTGCGGCTCTCGAGAACGCGACATTCGTCGAGATCAGCCCACATCCGATGCTGACCCAAGCGGTAGCCGAGACACTGGAGAATACCGACGCCCTACACAACGTGATCGGCACGCTGATCCGCGATGGTGACGACACCGTGTCGTTCCACACCGCGGTGAGCGCCGCGGCCACCACGAGGCCGCCAAGCACCCCGCATCCGCCGGAGCCACACCCGGTGTTGCCCACAACGCCGTGGCAGCACGTCGAGTACTGGATGCCGACCCCGCAGCGGCACGCCCTGCAGGTGGCAACCCCGGCCCCGACAGGACCGGTCGACACCGCGATCCCGGCACAGTGGTGGCACGAGCTGACGTGGCCGGAGCGACCCCTGACCCGGCCAACCCCCGACGCCTCATCTTCCAACAGCTCTGCTGAGCGCTGGGTCGTGGTAGGGCGCGATGTCGGTGCTGCCCTCGCAGCGCGTCTCGGCGCCGACTCGGTGCGCATCGTCGACGAGAACGAGGTCGCGACGCTGACCGCTGCCGAATACTTGGCCGACGTCGACCGCGTGCTCTACGCACCGGCACCGCTGACGACAGACGAAATCTTCGGCGCCGCAGCGGGTTACCGCATCTTCGGCGTCGCCCGGTCGCTCGTCTCGGCACTGCACGGACTCGACTCACCGCCGCGACTTCACCTCCTGACGCGCAACGCGCAGCCGATCTCCGAAGGCGATCGCGCCGCCGCCGCTCAAGCTGTGCTGTGGGGTCTCGGACGGTCGCTGGCACTCGAGCATCCCGAGTTCTGGGGATCGGTCGTCGACATCGACGAATCGGTACCGCTCACGCTCGCAGCGGGCTACCTCGTCGCCGAGACCACCGAGACCACCGAGACCACCGAGGCCGCGGTCGACCACCGCGAGGATCAGGTGGTGTATCGCGCCGGAGTCCGCCGCGTGCCGCGACTCACGCGCACCTCAGCGTTGCCGCTCCCGGATGACGACCGCCTGGCGTCCGACGGCGCTCACCTCGTTGTCGGTGCCACCGGCAATATCGGACCACACCTGATCCGACAGTTGGCATCGATGGGTGCGGGCACTGTCGCGGCGGTGTCGCGCAATCCGGGCGACCGCCTCGACGGAGTGATCACCGAACTCGCGGCACAGGGCACCACCGTGATTCCGATAGCTGCCGACGCCACCGATCGCGACGACATGGCAGCGCTGTTCGCTCGCTTCGGCGCAGACCTGCCGCGGCTCGACGGGGTGTACCTCGCCGCATTCGGCGGTGGCCCGGTGACGCTGACCGACATGTCAGACGACGACGTCTCCGCCATGTTCCGGCCCAAGCTCGACGCGCTTGCGGTGCTGCACGACATGACGGTGAGCACCGGTGTGGATCGTTTCGTCGTCTTCTCGTCCATCTCCGGCCTGACCGGATCGCGGTGGTTGTCGCACTACGCCGCGACCACCACCTTCCTCGACGCCTTTGCGCACGCCCGTCGTGCGGCCGGTCTTGCTGCGACGACCATCAATTGGGGGCTGTGGCAGTCGCTCGACGAGGTCCAGGACGAGATCGAACGTCAGGTGACGCGCGGCTCGGGTCTGCTCCCGATGGACGATCCGACCGCGATTCGTGCGCTGGTGTCGGCGACCGCTCCCGGAGCGCCGGTGCGCTCGACGGTGGTCGCGGCCGACTGGCCGACCCTTGCCGCGGCCTATCGCACCCGTGCGGTGCTGCGGATCGTCGACGATCTCGTCGACGAGCCAGAGCTGCCGAGTTCCGACGGGCCGACCGAGTTGCGCGAGGCGCTCGCGGGTGCCGAACCGTCGCAGCGAAGGGAACTGCTCAGCGACCACGTCGCAGCACTGGTCGCCAAGGTGATGGGGTTGTCGTCGCCTCAAGAACTCGACGCCACCACCGGGTTCTTCCAGTTCGGGATGGACTCGTTGATGACGGTGACACTCCAGCGCGCGCTGAGTGAATCGCTCGGCGAGCAATTGCCCACGTCTGTGGTGTTCGACTATCCGACGGTCGAAGCACTGACCGGGTACCTCGCGTCGACGCTGCCCGAGATGGTCGACGCGACCGAGGAAGCACCCGACGACTCCTTCGACGAACTCTCCGAAGACGAACTGTTGAAAGCACTTTCCGAAAGGCTGGGCTGAGCACCGATGACTCCCGAGGCCACCGATCGACGGGCGATCATCACCGATGCGCTCCGCAGGATCGACGATCTGACCAAGAAACTCGCCATCGCAGAGAAGAGCGAGACCGAACCCGTTGCCGTCGTCGGCATGGGGTGTCGGCTTCCCGGTGAGGTGAACAACCCGGACGACTACTGGGACTTGCTCACCGAAGGCCGAAGCGGCGTGGTCCGGGTTCCCGCCAACCGTTGGGACGCAGACCAATTCGCCACCGACGATCACACCGTGCCCGGCACGATCGTCACCAACCAGGGCGGCTTCCTCACGCACTGGGATCCGGACCAGTTCGACGCCGAGTTCTTCGGACTGACGCCCCGCGAAGCCGTCGGCATGGATCCGCAACAACGACTCCTCATGGAAGTTGCGTGGGAAGCGATCGAAGACGCCGGCCTGACGCCGAAAGCATTGCGCGGCACACAAACCGGTGTCTTCGTCGGCATGACGACCAACGACTACACACTGTCATTCGCGGGCAAGCTGGCACCGGCAGATCTCGATCCCTACATCCCGTTCGGCAACGCCGCCAACTTCGCGGCCGGACGCCTGTCGTACTTCTTGGGACTGAACGGACCCGCTGTCGTCACCGACACGGCCTGCTCGTCGTCGTTGGTCGCCATCCACCTCGCGTGCCAGAGCTTGCGGCGGCGCGAGGCCGACGCGGCGCTCGCCGCGGGCGTCAATCTCAACCTCTCCCCGGAGAACAGCATCGCCTGCTCGCGCTGGGGCATGCTCGCACCAGACGGCACATGCAAGACCTTCGACGCCGATGCCAACGGATACGTGCGTAGCGAGGGCTGCGGTGTGGTCGTGCTGAAGCGACTCGAGGACGCGACCCGCGACGGCGACAGGGTGCTCGCCGTCATTCGTGGTACGGGCGTCAACCAGGATGGAACGAGCAGCGGGCAGACCGTGCCCAACGGTCCGGCGCAGCAAGCTCTGATGCGACGGGTGCTCGCCGCATCGCGACTCGAGCCCGCCGACATCGATTACGTCGAGGCGCACGGAACCGGCACACCGCTCGGCGATCCGATCGAACTCGACGCGCTTTACAACGTCTTCGGAGACCGTAAGGACTCGTCGCCGCTGATCGTCGGATCGGTGAAGACCAACCTCGGACATCTCGAATCCGCCTCGGGTGTCGCAGGTTTCATCAAGACCGTGTTGGCCGTCGGCAAAGCGCACATCCCACGACAACTTCACTTCTCGAGCCTGAACCCCCACGCGTGTGCCGGCGCGTCGACCTTCACCGTCGCGGCCGAGCCCGTCGATTGGCCCGAGACGGATCACCCGCGCCGCGCGGGTGTGTCGTCCTTCGGGGTCAGCGGGACGAACGCGCACATCGTCGTCGAGCAGGCACCGCAGGTCGCAGGTGAAACGGCACTCACCCCCGAACCACTGGTCAGCACCCTCGTGGTTGCAGGCAAGACCGCGGAGCGCGTCGCGTCGACCGCTGGCGTACTTGCCGAGTGGCTTGCCGGCGCCGGGGCTGACACCCCGCTGTCAGCGGTGGCTGACACCCTGGCCAACCACCGAGCCGCCTTCCCGGTCTTCGCGACGGTCACCGCGGCCGACCACACCAACGCCGTCGCGGGCCTGCGCGCGGTCGCGGGCGGGTACAAGTCACCAGGTGTTGTCGGCGTCCGCGACGCCGTGCGCACGCCCGGCACCGTATTCGTCTACTCCGGACAGGGTTCCCAGTGGGCGGGTATGGGCAAGCGCCTTCTCGAACACGAGCCCGCCTTCGCCGCCGCAGTCGACGAGCTGGAGCCGGATTTCGTTGCACACGCCGGCTTTTCACTCCGCGAGACGATCGCGGCGGGAGAGTCGGTCACGGGTATCGACCGCATCCAGCCGGCACTCGTCGGTATCCAGTTGGCACTCACCGCGCTCTGGCGCGCCAAGGGCGTCGAGCCCGCCGCGGTGATCGGCCACTCGATGGGCGAGGTCACCGCGGCAGTCGTGTCGGGAGCGTTGAGCGTCGGTGACGGACTCAAGGTGATCTCGACACGCTCCCGGCTGATGTCAGCGCTGTCGGGTCAGGGTGCGATGGCGCTGCTCGGACTCGACGCCCGGGCTGCCGAAGACCTCATCGCCGACTTCGACGACCTGACCGTAGCGGTGTATGCGTCGCCGGGGCAGACCGTCATCGCCGGCCCACCCGAACAGGTCGACGCCGCGATCGCCCGTGTCGCAGCCACCGACCGACTCGCGCGCCGAGTCGAGGTCGACGTCGCGTCGCATCACCCGATCATCGATCCGATCCTTCCTGACCTGCGCGTGGCACTCGCCGACATCTCGCCTCGCACACCGACGATTCCGCTGCTCTCGACGGCGGATCCCTCCGGCGCGGTATCGCCACGGATGGACGCCGACTACTGGTGTGCCAACCTGCGCAATCCGGTGCGCTTCGACCCCGTGGTCGCCGCAGCCGGTGCACAGTACGGGACCTTTGTGGAGGTCAGCCCTCATCCCGTGCTGACGTACGCGCTCGACGACATCCTCCGAACGGGCAGGAACAACGTCCTCGGCACGCTCTACCGCGACACCGACGATCTGGTCACGTTCGCCACGAATCTCGCAGCGGTTCGCACCACCACTCCGCCGTCTGTGCCCGCGGCCGGGCCGTTCGTTCGGCTGCCGCACACTCCGTGGCATCACTCGCGCTACTGGGTTCAGGTGCCCGAGACGGACGGAGCTGTCGCTCGCGCCGCACTGTCGAGTACCGCGGCACCGTCGGGTCCTGCCGGGCGGAACAGTGGCGGGGACACCGAAAACGTGGGTGCCGGTGAGGTTTTCGACGACTGGTTCATGACCCTCGCGTGGCGTGAACGGGCGCTGGACACCCTCGCCGACACCACCGATCAGAACTGGGTTGTCGTCTCCGACGACTCTTCGGCAGCAGACCTCGCCGCTCTCCTCGACGCGGGCACGGTCGTGGCACCCGACGCCTTGACTCCGGTGGCCCTCTCACCCGCGACGCACGTGCTCTTCGCACCGCGACCGGTCGTCGCGGATTCAGCTCGCGCCGCACGTCGCATCTTCGGCGAGGCACGGCGTATGGCCGCCGCGTTGGCTGCCGCCAACACTGCTGTACGTATGTACATCCTCACCCGCAATGCGGCTCCGGTCGCCGAAGGTGAGGCCGCAGATCCGGCGCAGGCCGTGCTGTGGGGATTCGGTCGCACGCTGGCGCTCGAACGGCCTGAACTCTTCGGCGGACTGTTGGATATAGATGCGACGGTGCCCGCCGAACTCGTCGCCCGCCATGTGGCGACGAATGCCGCCGCGAACGACGGCGAGGATCAGGTCGTCTACCGCGCGGGGCGGCGACTGGTGCCGCGGCTCGCGCGCACCGACGTTCCCACCGGTATCACGCAACTGCCTGCCGACCGCACACAGCTGGTCGTCGGCGCCACCGGCAACGTCGGCCCCGATCTGGTGCGGCAACTCGCCGCACTCGGCGCCACAACCGTTGTCGCAGTGTCGCGCCGGGGAGGCTCTGCGCTGTCCGAGCTGACCGACGAACTCGCTGCACGTGGGACGACGCTCGTCTCGCACGCCGCGGATGCCGCCGATCCCGTTGCGATGGCCGAATTGTTCGCGCGCTTCGGCACCGATCTACCGCCACTCGACGGCGTGTACGTCGCGGCCCTCGCCGGCGGGGCAGGCGAGTTGATCGACATGTCCGACGACGACGCGGCCGCCATGTTCCGGCCCAAGATCGATGCAGTGGACGTGCTGCACCGTCTGACGGTGAGCACACCGGTCAGCCGCTTCGTACTCTTCTCCTCGATCACCGGCCTGTTCGGTTCACGCTGGCTGGGTCACTACACCGCGGCGAACGCCTATGCCGACGCACTGGCGTACGCACGACACGCGATGGGTCTGGCGGCCACGGTCATCGACTGGGGCCTGTGGAAGTCGTGGGCCGACGCACAGCCCGAGACGGCGTCCGCAGGTCTCACACCGATGCCCAACGACGTCGCCATCGGCACACTCGGTCGCCTCCTCGACCCCTCCGCCGGTGTGCGCCCGATCGTCGTCGCCGCCGACTGGGAGCGGCTCGCCGAGTCGTATCGGATGCGTACTTCTTTCAAGGTCGTCGACGAGTTGCTCGGCGCCGACGAGGCCGCCGACCTCGCGGCGCTGCCGTCCGCGCGTCCGGGCACCGTGTTGGGGGAGTTCATCGACGGGGATACCAACGGGGCCGCTGCCATCTTCCAGGCTCGCCTGGATCCCGACGATCTGCCCTACCCGGGTTCGCATCTCGTTCAAGGGGTGCAGGTCGTCCCGGCGTCGGTCCTCATTGCGACCGTCGCCGCAGCGGCACGCGAGAGTGGCGCGGCAGGAGTCGGTGATGTGCGGTTCCAGTACCCGGTGGTCGCCGACCGCCCGCGGGTCGTTCGGGTGCGAATCGGCACCGACGGCACCGTGACGGTGGCATCGGCGACGTCTCCGAATGCCGCGGCCGACAGGTGGGTCACCCACGTCACCGCCACCACAACCAACTCCCCGGTCGACCTGACGCCCGGCGCACTCACCGATCCGGCACCGACAGGGTTCGACGCGGCGCAGGCCGAAGGACTTCAGAAACGCTGGGGGATCGACGGGCGTCCGTACCCCTGGTCGGTCGGTGACCACTCGGCAACCCCGGGCACCCTGACCGCCGAGGTCGGGACCACGTCCCTCGACTCCGCGGGGCCATCTGCGATCGCTTTCGTCGATGCGGCAATACATCTCGCGCGACTCCTCGACAGTTCACACGACGGCTTGATGTTCCCGGCTTCGGTCGACTCGGTCGCACTCGACGTCGACTCCGCTGCGTCGACTGGGCACGTCGAGCTGCGCCACCGTGCCGGTGACGCCGATGGTTTCAGCACCGACGTCGTCGTCAGCGCACCCGACGGCACCGTCACCGTCGCACTGCGCGGACTGCGGTTCGCCGGGGCAGCCGCGCCTGCACCCGACACCACCGACGCTCTGGTGCCCGCTGTCGACGCACCGGTCTGGGCGGAGCTCACCGAGGAGGAGACCCGAGCGCAACTGCGAGATCGCCTGCGCGCCATACTCGCTCGCGAGATCGGCATGCCGACGGATGCACTGCGCATCGATCAACCGTTCCCCGAACTCGGCCTGGACTCGATGATGGCGATGACCGTGCTTCGCGACGCACGACAGCTGGTCGGCATGGATCTATCGGCGACGATGCTCTGGAACCACCCAACGGTAGAGGCAATGAGCGACCTCCTCACCGACCTGCTCGAGCCCGCACGACGCTCCGCAGCAACCGAACCCGAGCCGGACGACTCAGACGTCGACAGCGTGCTCGACAGCCTGTTCGACAGCGTGGAATCGCTGTCCGATGATCCCCTTGCCGGCGCGGAATCCGTGTCGGCATCCAGCGAGAGTGGTGACGCATGAAGACGACCTACAACCGTGTCGCGGCCATGAACCCCACCCAGCGCGGCGCGCTGGTGGAGCAGTTCGACAAGGCGGCCCGCATCTCTGGCGCCGAGCCCATCGCTGTCGTCGGAATCGGTTGCCGCCTTCCCGGCGACGTCCACGGCCCTGACGAATTCTGGAAGCTGCTGACCGAGGGTCGCGACGCGATCGTCGAGGTGCCCGCCGACCGCTGGGATGCCGACGAGTACTACGACCCCGACCCGAGTGTGCCCGGCCGAATGCCTTCGAAGTGGGGTGGGTTCCTCTCCGACATAGGCGGATTCGACGCTGACTACTTCGGCATCACCCCGCGCGAGGCCGAGGCGATGGACCCGCAGCAGCGTGTGCTCCTCGAGGTCGCGTGGGAAGCTCTGCAGAACGCGGGGTACTCGCCGGAAACGGTCAACGGTGTGCGCGCCAACGTGATGATGGGCGTCTATTACAACGAGTATCAGGCCAAGTCCGCCGGTAATCAGGACGCAATCGACGCCTACTCCGCGACCGGAAACGCGCACAGCGTGACAGTCGGTCGAGTCGCCTACCTCCTGGGTCTGCGTGGCCCCGCCGTCGCCGTCGACACTGCGTGCTCGTCGTCATTGGTCTCGCTGCACCTGGCCTGCCAGAGCCTGCGCTCGCGCGAGACCGACCTCGGACTCGCAGGCGGCGTCAATCTCATCCAACAGCCCGAAACCCAGTTGGCACTTGGCAAGTGGGGAATGCTTTCGCCACGCGGCCGATGCAATGCATTCGACGTCGCGGCCGACGGCTTCGTCCGTGGCGAGGGCGCGGGCGTCGTGGTGCTCAAGCGTCTCACCGACGCCGTGCGTGACGGTGATCGTGTCTTCGCGGTGATCCGTGGCTCTGCGACCAACCAGGACGGCCGGTCCAACGGGCTCACCGCACCGAATGCGCCCGCGCAGAAGGAGGTCATCGCACGCGCCTTGGCATCCGGCGATGTGCAGGCGTCGTCGGTCAATTTCATCGAAACCCACGGCACCGGAACAGCACTCGGCGACCCGATCGAGTTCGATGCCCTGGCCGCCGTCTACGGCAAGGGCAGCGCGCCGCTGGCTCTCGGCGCCGTGAAGTCCAACTTCGGACATCTCGAGGCCGCCGCGGGCATCGCGGGCTTCATCAAAGCGGTGCTGTCGGTCCACCACGCTCAGATCCCGCCGAATCTGCACTTCACACAATGGAACCCGGCCATCGACACGAAGGGCACACGATTCGTCGTGCCCACCGAGGCATCGCCGTGGCCGGTCGCCGACGCTCCCCGTCGTGCAGGAGTCTCGTCGTTCGGTCTCGGCGGTACCAACGCACACATCGTGATCGAGCAGGGCCCCGAGCCCGTACGGTCGACGAGTTCGGAATCGACGGCCACCCCGGAGGCTGTGACGTTGTTCGTCACCGGCAAGACGGCCGACCGCGCGGAGACGTGGGCGCAGATCCTCGCCGACTGGCTCGAGAGCGACCCGGCCGTGGCGTTGGTCGACGTCGCCCACACGCTCGACCGCCAGCGCGGCCGCACCGACCTCGTCGGCAGTGTCTCTGCGCGCACCAGAACCGAAGCCGTCGCGGGTCTCCGCGCGCTGGCCGAGCGGTCACCGGCAGCGGGAGTCGTCGCACCGATCAAGCGAGCACGTGGCACCGGCACCGTCTTCTGCTACTCGGGACAGGGTGCGCAGTGGGCAGGCATGGGCCGACGCCTCCTCGCAGAAGAGCCTGCTTTCGCCGCGGCAATCGACGAGATCGAGCCGGATTTCGTTGCACAGGTGGGCTTTTCGCTGCGCGACACGCTCACCTCTGGCGACGCTGTCGTTGGAATCGACCGAATCCAGCCGGTTCTCGTCGGCGTGCAGTTGGCACTCACAGCACTGTGGCGCTCACGCGGTGTCGAGCCGGATGCGGTGATCGGCCACTCCATGGGCGAGGTCGCCGCCGCGATCGTCTCCGGGGGACTCAGCCGCGCCGATGGTCTCAAGGTCATCGCGACCCGCTCGAAGCTGATGGCAGTGCACCTCTCCGGCCAGGGCGCGATGGCGCTGCTCGAAGCCGACGCCAGCACCACCGAGGCCCTTCTACGCAACTACGACGACGTGTCGCTCGCGGTCTACGCTTCACCACGGCAAAGCGTCGTCGCAGGCCCGCCCGAGCAGATCGAGAAGGTCATCGCCGAGGTGCAGGGCCGCAACCTCCTGGCGCGACGCGTCGAGGTCGATGTCGCCTCGCACCACCGAACCGTCGACCCGATTCTCGACGATCTGCGGTCGGCGCTGACCGATCTCACACCTACGACGCCGCGTATCCCACTGCTGACCACGGTGGCCCGCGAGGGCGAGTCGACTGTGCTCGACGCCGACTACTGGGCACGTAACCTGCGCAATCCCGTGCGCTTCTCACAGGCTGTGACCCGGGCCGCAGAGTCGTTTTCGACGTTCATCGAGATGAGCCCGCACCCGCTGCTGACCCACGCGATAGGCGACACACTCTCGGTCGCGCGGCCGCGTGGCGATGTCGCGGTGTTCGGCAGCATCGTCCGCAACGAGGACGAGACCCTGGTCTTCCACGCGAATCTGGCAGCGGTGCAGGCGGGGTCGGAGACGACACAGCGAGTTGACGGTTCCCTCGTCGACCTTCCGCCCAACCGCTGGCATCACACCCGCTACTGGATGGCGACCGCACCGTCGACGTCGAGTGCGGGCGCACACCCGTTCCTCGGTACCCACGTCGAACTCCCCGCTGCCGCAGGCCATCTGTGGCAGAGCGAGATCGGCGTCGAGAGCACGGTGTGGCTGGCCGACCACCGTGTGCACGGTCAAGCCATCATGCCTGCTGCGGGATTCACCGAGATGGTTCTCGCCGCTGGTTCCGAAGCACTCGGAGTGCCCGCACAACAACTTCAACTCGCTCAGGTCGAGGTGGAGCAGATGCTCCCGGTCGACGAAACCATCAGGGTCACCACTCAATTGACGCCTGTCGACGGGGGAGCAGTGCGGGTTGAGGTGCATTCGCGCGACGCGGAAGGCACCTGGCGACGCCACGCCGTCGGTCGTGTCTCGCCTGCCGACGATGCCGCCGCACCCACTGTCGTGCCGGTGACCGGATCGGTCATTCCCGCCACCGACTTCTACACCGCGCTGCGCCGCACGGGCGCTCACCACGGACAGGGTTTTGCCGCACTCACCCGGATCGTTCGTGCAGAAGGGGGTGCGTCGGAATCCCAGATCGTGCTCCCGGACGAGGCGAGCGCCCACCGTGGTTTTCGTGTCCACCCGGTACTCCTCGACGCCGCGCTCCAGGGCGTCGCCGCGGCGATGCCCGCAACCGCGCTGTCAGAATCCGCCGAAGCGACATACCTGCCCGTCGCGATAGGGAGTCTGCGCGTCCTCGGCCCCGTCGGGCGAACCGCGACGTGTTCGGCGCGTGTCGTCGACGCCGAGAACGGCGTCGACAAGATCGGTGATTTCGTCCTGAGCGACGACAACGGACGCCCGTTCCTCGCCGGATCGCAGGTCTACCTACGGCGGGTGCAGAGCCACACCGTTCCACTTCCGTTGGAGCAGAAGCTGTTCGACACCCAGTGGCAACCGGCGCCGCTGCCTGCCGACGCGTCGTCTGCGATTCCCGCCGGTAGTTGGCTGGTGCTCAGCTCGTTCTCGGCCGGACAGACCGCAGACGTGCTCGCCGCTGATTTCGCGCAGACGCTCGGCGACGTCGACCACCGCCGGGTCATCGCGGCCGACATGTTCGACGACGCCGCCGTGGCTGCTGCATTCGGCGAGGCGACCGGGGATCCCACTCATCCGCCCGCAGGCGTGATCGTGATGGTCGACAAGCAGGGGTTCGACGCCAGCGCGGCGTCAGCGACGAGGGCGCGCGATCTCGTGTGGTCCGTGACGTGTGCGGTGCGCACGGTGGTCAACGGGTGGCACGGCAACGCGCCACGGCTGTGGCTGGTGTCGCGGGACGGACTCGGTGTGGACCCCCGTGAGCCCGGCGACCCGGCGGTCGGCGGCTTGAAGGGACTCGTCCGCGTGCTCGCGTACGAACATCCCGATCTGCACACCACGCTCGTCGATCTCGACGATGCGGGCGACAGCATGAACGACCTGGTACGCGAGATCGCTGCAGGAGGAGCCGAGACGGCCGGCATCGACGATATCGTCGCGTGGCGCGACGGCATTCGGTACGCCGCGCGGCTCACGCGTACGGCGCTGGGCGTCGACTCCACGTCGACGACGGTCACCTCTGACGGCGCGTACATCCTCACCGGCGGGCTCGGCGGACTCGGTCTGGTCATGGCCCAGTGGCTGGTCGCCAACGGGGCAGGCAGGGTGATACTCAACGGCCGCAGCGCCGCCGACGACGCGCAGCAGACCGCACTCGTCGAACTCCAGGCGAACAGCGAGATCGTCTACGTGCAGGGCGATATCACCGATCCCGGCGTCGCAACGGTCCTCGTCGACGCCGCGGAGGCGACCGGAAAACCACTGCGTGGTGTCATGCACTGTGCCGCTGTGATCGACGATGCGCTCCTGGGCGCACTCGCTCCGGAGAGTCTCGACCGCGTGTGGGGTCCCAAGGTGCTCGGCGCCCTCGCGCTCAACGACGCATGTGCGCATCGCGAACTCGATTGGTGGGTGGTGTTCTCGTCCGTCGCGTCGCTGCTCGGCTCGCCCGGACAGGGGGCATACGCCGCTGCGAACGCGTGGACCGACGCGCTCGTCGCGTGGCGGCGCGCTTCGGGATTGCCTGCCACGTCGATCAATTGGGGCCAGTGGGCGCAGGTCGGTGTCGCGCAGACGCTGAACATGACCGCGATCGACCCCATCACGCCCGACGAGGGCATCGAGGCACTCGAAGTCATTCTCCGTCACGATGTCGCACAGGCCGGCGTGGTGCGACTGCGCCTCGACCGCGCCTCGGCGGCCTTCCCCGAGTTGAATAAGATCGGCTACTTCGCGCCACTCGTCTCCGAACTCGACGTCGACAACTCCGACGACGGTTGGGCGGGAGTCGAAGCGCTGCGTGATCTCGACGGCGACGCGGTGCTCGACGCCGTCACCGAGCGCCTGCGTACACGCGTGGCGACGATCATGGGGTACGCCGACAACTCGGCGATCGATCCGACGAGCCCACTCACCGAGTTGGGTATGGATTCGCTCATGGCGGTGCGCATCAGAAACACGGTCCGCGGTGACTTCGGCGTCGAACCGCCGGTTGCGTTGCTCCTGCAGGGCGCGACGCCGCGAGACCTGGCCGCCGACCTCATCCGACAACTCGGACTCGCTCAGGCGGAGAAGACAGACACGACCGGTGGGCTGCGGGAACGCGCCCAACAACGCGCGGCGGCCCGTCAGCGGGCGCAGCGACGCAGGACGGGGCAGCGAGTATGACGACAGCCGCATCGAGTACGGGGACAGGCACCTTCGGGGCGCAGCCGGGAAGTGTCGGCGTCGACACAACGAACTACCCGTCGGGCGCGATTGCGATCATCGGCATGGCAGGCCGGTTTCCCGGCGCCGATTCGGTCACCGAATTCTGGCGGGCCCTCAGCGCCGATCAGGAAGGCATCGTCTCGCTCGATGAAGGTGATCTTCGCGCAGCAGGCGTCAGCGACTCCACGCTGAAGAACAGCAACTATGTGCGCAGGGCTCCCGCGATGGACGGGATCGACGAGTTCGATGCCGAGTTCTTCGGCTTCACCCCGCACGCGGCGCGCACCCTCGACCCTCAGCATCGGCTGTTCTTGCAGACCACTTGGCACGCACTCGAGGACGCCGGCTACAACCCCGCCGACATCGATGTGAACGTCGGTGTGTTCGGCACCAGCTCGGCGAGCGGTTACCTGCTTCACAACCTGATGTCGCATCTCGACCCCGCCAGGGTCATCGGCGAAGGCGCCAGCTTCGAGATGATCAATCTCTCGCTGCAGAACGACAAGGACCACCTGGCGACCCGTGTCGCGCACCAGTTCAATCTGCGCGGCCCCGCGTTCGCCGTGCAGACCGCGTGCTCGTCGTCGTTGCTCGCGGTCCATCTCGCATGCCAGTCGATTCTCAACGGCGAGTGCGAGATGGCTCTTGCCGGCGGTTCGTCGATTCGCGTACCCAATCGGGTCGGGTATTTCTACGAGCCGGGATCGATGGCATCGCCCAGCGGATACTGCCGCCCATTCGACGTCCGGGCGGACGGGACGATCTTCGGTAGCGGTGTCGGCGCGGTGCTACTCAAACCACTCGAGGACGCAGTGGCCGACGGCGACCGCATCCACGCTGTGCTCCGCGGTTCCGCGGTCAACAACGACGGCGCGACGAAGATGAACTACGCCGCACCGAACGCGGCAGGGCAGGCCGAGGTCATCGCCGAGGCCCACGCGCTCGCCGAGGTCGACGCCGCGACGATCGGTTACGTCGAAACACACGGCACCGCAACGCCACTGGGCGATCCGGTCGAAGTCGAGGGGTTGCGTCAGGCTTTCGAACTCGCCGAGGAAGATCGCACCGAACCGTGTGTCCTCGGGTCGGTGAAGTCCAATATCGGCCATCTCGAAACCGCGGCAGGCATTGCCAGCCTCATCAAAGCCGTGCTGTGTCTGGAGAACAAGGCACTGCCGGGCACGCTGCACTACACAGCACCCAATCCCGAGCTACACCTCGAGCGGGGCCCCTTCGAGGTTCGCGGCCAGCACACCAAGTGGGAATCGAGCCGCCCGCGGCGCGCGGGTGTGAGCGCCTTCGGTGTCGGCGGAACCAATGTGCACGTCGTGCTCGAGGAAGCGCCGGCATCGGCGCCCGTCCCGGCGAGCAGCGGTCCTCACGTCGTCACGCTGTCGGCGCGAACCGCGGACTCGTTGGCGCTGGGCCGGCGCGCACTCGCCGACGACCTCGAACGGCGACCCGACCTCGATATCGCCGATGTCGCCCACACCCTTGCCGGCCGTCGTACAGAACGGTTCCGCCTGGCGGCAGTGGTCAACGATACGGCCGATGCGGTTGGCATCCTGCGAGCCGACGAGCACGACAATGCGTTCATTTCCGCGGCACCGGCTGTTGAAGGCAACGGTGAGCGCATCGCATTCCTGTTTCCAGGACAGGGCTCGCAACACGTCGGGATGGCGCGTGGTCTCATCGAATCCGAGCCCGTCTTCGCCGAGCACTTCACCGCTGCCGCAACTCTTTTCGACGCCGAGCTCGGCATCGACCTCCGCGCGGACATCATCGACGGTTCTCCGCGAACACTCGAACGCACCGACCGGACCCAGCCGGCATTGTTCGCCGTCGAGTACGCACTGGCCAAGCTCGCCCAGTCACGGGGAGTCGAGCCGTCGGCGCTCGCCGGACACAGCATCGGTGAGTACGCCGCCGCGACCATCGCCGGAGTCTTCGACCTACCGACGGCGGTCAAGGCCGTCGCGATGCGCGCACGGCTGATGAACGCGGCACCGCGCGGCGTGATGGTCGCGGTCCCACGCGGGCCGGCCGAGATCGCGGCACTCCTCGATGGCGAAGTCGACATCGCCACCGTGAACGACCCGGGCAGTTGCGTGGTCGCGGGCTCTGACAGCGCGATCGCCGCCTTCTCTGCGCGGCTGTCCGAACAGGGCATCGCAGCTCGCAGAGTCCGCACCTCACACGCATTCCACTCGCGGTTGATGGACGGCGTGGTCGCCGAGTTCACGAGCTTCCTCTCGCAGTTGACACTCAACGCGCCACAGATCCCGCTGATGTCCAACGTCACCGGCACGTGGATGTCGGCAAGCGAGGCCACCAATCCGGCCACGTGGGCAAGGCAGATCCGCGCGACGGTCAGGTTCGCCGACGAGGTCGACGCACTGCTGGCCGACCCCGCCCGGGTACTGGTAGAGGTCGGGCCCGGCGGCACCCTCACAAGCGCGGCGACGCGGCACCCGAGCTGGTCCGACGGACATCGCGCGGTGCGCCTCATGCGTCACCCCGCGCAGAATCGCGACGACGAGGCGGCATTCCTGCTCGGACTCGGCCAACTGTGGGCCGCAGGCGTCGACGTCGAACTCTCCGACACAGCCACACCACGTCAGCGACTGACGCTGCCGGGTTATCCGTTTGCACGCGAACGACACTGGGTCGAGCACAACGCCGCAGCGCGGTTCGCAGGCACGCACGGAATCGACGCGGAGAACACCGCTGCGGATTCCAAGGCCCCCTCCGCCACCGGACAGACACCGATGGAAGCGACACTCGCGCGGATCTGGGCACAGTGCCTCGGCGTCGGCAGTGTCGAACGGACCGCCAACTTCTTCGAGATCGGCGGCGACTCGCTGATCGCGATCAGCATCGCGATGAGCGCAGCCAACGAGGGCCTCGAGATCACGCCACAAGATCTGTACGAGAACCAGACGGTCGCCTCACTCGCGAAGAAGCTCACCGCCCGCTACGAGTCCGGCGGCCTCGGCCGAAAGGTCGACGCCGATCCGGAACATCTGCCGGTGCCGCCGACCGTCACGCGATTCCTCGAACGTGGCCTGGCCGAGCAGAACTCGTGGCGGGTTCCGCTGATCCTTCGACTCCGTTCAGATGTGTCAGCAGAGGTGGTCGGCACAGTCCTGACCAAGATCGTCAATCACCATGACGCGCTGCGGCTTCGACTCGTCGACGACAACGGATTGGTCGAGCAGCGGATCAGCGAACCCGTGGAAGCCCTCGACGTCGTGGTCGCCGAGATCGACGCGGGTATCGAGGCGGGGGAGGAGACCCAACGTCGCCAAGTGCGTGAACTTCTCGACGACGCGGTGGGACGCACGGCAGACGCCCTCGTCCCGCTGGTCGCCGCTTACGTCGCCACACCGGACGGCCCCCGATATCTGGCCCTCAGTGTGCACGGACTCGTCGCCGACAACGAGTCCCGCGAGATTCTGCTCACGGATCTGTTCACGGCATTCGGCCAGGTCCTCGCAGGCGAGGAAATCACCCTGGCTCCGGTTGCCACACCCTGGCGCGACTGGTCGCAGCTATCGGTCGAGCTCGCAGCACATCCGGCCGTCCTCGCGACCCGCGACTACTGGCTCGGTGCAACCGATTCCGCGAACATCCAACTGGTGCGGGACGGTTCATTCGCACGTCCGAGTCGCTCACACCTGACCCGAATCGCGACCGCGCTCGACGACAAGCAGACGACCGAACTCGACGACGCGCGTCGCAGGTTGACGTTCCCGCTCGAGCACTTCCTGCTCACCGCACTCGGCCGCACGGTCGCGCAGGTGACCGGCGAGGGGACGTTGCTGGTGGATCTGGCCGGCAACGGACGGGCTGTTCTGCGGCCCGAACTCGATCCGCGACGCACGGTCGGCACCTTCGCCGCGATTCATCCGATCACGCTGCAGTGCAACGCAGTCAGCGGATACACGGCCCGCGAACGCCTCGAGACGATCCGTAAGACCGTGACCGACGTCCCACACCAGGGTGTCGGATATGGCGTGCTGCGTTACCTGTACGCACCAACCGCCCGCCGACTCGAGGCTGCACCGGAGGCGGATCTGCTCGTCACCTTTGCCGGAGCAATACCCGACCTACCCGCGGACGCGGCAAACGCGCCCATCTCGCTGGATTCCGATGCAGCGCTGGCGATTCGCGAGACCGTACCGGGAGCTGGGCATGCGATCGAGGTCCGCGTGTACCGTGCGGGCGGTTCGCTGCACATCGACTGGTGGTACGACCACCGTCGTGTCGACACCGAACGCGCTGCGCTGTTGGCCGACGTGTTCGGGCACACGCTCACCGATCTCGCCCGAGAGTCGATCATCGAAGACGAAACCGACTCGGCGAGTGACGAACTCGAACTCATCGATTTGTCGTCCGACTTCGACCTGGGAGAAGCCAGTGCACGACACTAACGCGCGGATCAGACGTCGCTCGGGCCGTCACCGGCGCCGGGACGAGTCCGACTACGCGGTGGTGGTCGAAGGGCTGCGCAAGCGCTTCGGCGACTTCGAGGCGTTGCGTGGAGTGAGCTTCTCGGTTGGTCGTGGTGAGGTCCTCGGCCTGCTCGGCCCCAACGGAGCGGGAAAGACCACGACAGTTGACATCCTGTCGACGCTGAGCACACCCGACTCCGGCATCGTTCGCGTCGCCGGGCACGATGTCGCCACCGATCCCGCGGCGGTCCGACGGTCGATCATGCTGACCGGTCAGCAGGTCGCGCTCGACGAGATGCTCACGGGCCGTGAGAATCTCGTCATGTTCGGACGACTCCAGGGCTTGCGCAAGCACTCAGCCAAGAGACGGGCCGACGAGTTGCTGGACCAATTCGATCTGCAGTACGCGTCGGATCGTCAACTCGGCACATACTCCGGCGGCATGCGCAGACGTATCGACATCGCGTGCGGACTCGTGGTGCGCCCAGAAGTGGTCTTCCTCGACGAGCCGACGACCGGCCTCGATCCCCGTAGCAGGCAGTCCGTGTGGGATCTGGTGGCCAAATTCAAGGGCGAGGGCATCGCAACCGTGTTGACCACCCAGTATCTGGAAGAAGCAGACACGCTGTCGGACAAGATCGTCGTCATCAACCGGGGCACCGTCATCGCCCAGGGCACCGCCGACGAACTCAAGGCGAGGACCGGTGCTACGTTCTGCGAGATCGTTCCGCGCTATCCCTCTGACATTCCGCACATCCTGCACGCCCTCGGCCCGATGATGATGCCTCGCCAGAAGCAGAACATGCTGTCCGCGGAGACCGACCGGGTCTCGATGCCTGCGCCACGCGGCCCGCAGACGCTCGTCGAGGTCGTTCATCGGCTCTCACCAACGGGAATCCAACTGGCAGACATCGGCCTCCGACGCCCCTCACTCGACGAGGTGTTCTTCGCCCTCACCGGCAACACCGAGACAGCACACCAGCAACCCACCAACGGACAGAACACCGGCGGCCGTCGCCCCGACGAACGGCTGACGAGGTGACGGGAACGGTGCGTAACGGCGCCTACGCGCGGGACGCGTCGACCACCCGCGACGTGGAACCATCACGCCTGCAACAGTGGTGGGTGCTGACGTCGCGCTCGATTCTGCCGACACTGCGCAATGGCGAACTCGTCACCCAGATCGCGGCGTCGATCATGTTCACCGTCGGCTTCTACATCCCCCTCAAGAAGATCGGGATGTACGCGACGGATATGAGTAGCTATGCCCAATACCTGATGCCGCTCATCGCGCTGCAGGCAGTCAGTTTCGCGGCGATCTCGGGCGCGTTCCGTTCCGCGTCGGATGCCGTCGCGGGCATCAACAGACGTTTTCGGGCGATGCCCATCTCGCGGTTCGTTCCTCTGGCATCCCGATTGACGGCGAGTATGTACCGCTGCACGGTCGCTCTCGTGATCTCGCTCATCTGCGGTTACGTCATCGGCTTCCGCTTCTACAACGGAGTGGGCGGCACTGTCGGATTCTGCCTGCTCGCACTCGCGATCGGACTGGTTCTCTCGCTGCTGGGGGAGGTGGTCGGTACCGTTGCCCGCAACCCGGACGCGACGACACACATGATGATGTTGCCGCAGTTGATCTTCGGATTGCTCTCGGTCGGAGTGCAATCGGCAGAAGCCTTCCCGTCGTGGATTCAGGGCTTCGTACGAAACCAGCCGATCTCTCAGTTCGTCTATGCGCTGCGAGCACTCGCGGGTGATTCGACCCCCTATGCCGGTGAGATCGGCTGGGCCACACTCGGACCCGCGATCGCCTGGATCGTGGGTTTGCTGGCGGTGTTGATGATGGCGTACGCGTTCACCTCGTCGGAGAAGGTGAAGAAATGACCTCGACCATCGAATTGGATTCCGTCACCACGTTGCCCGCCCGCGGCGATGACACGGCAGAGACATCGCTGCGATCCCTCGTGCGCGACACCGCAACACTCACTGCGAGACTGCTGCGCCGGTGGACACGCGACCCGGCGACCACTGCGGAGACGGTGCTGGTGCCCGTCGCCTTTCTGGTGACGCTCAATATCGTGCTCGGCGACGGCATCCAACGATTCAGCGGACACAGCGCGCTCTATGGCAGCGTGCCGCTCGTCGCAATGGTCGCGGCCACTCAGGGTTCGACGGTGGGCGGCCTGGGAATCATGCGCGAGCGCGACGACGGTCTACTCGCCCGGTTGTGGGTGCTGCCGATCCATCGGGCAGCCGGATTCGTCTCGCGATTCGCCGCGGAGGCCGCGCGAATCGTGTTGGCAACACTTGCACTGATGATCACCGGCCTGATTCTGGGTATGCGTTTTCACGAGGGCGTACTCGCCGCGATCTGCTGGTTGTTCGTGCCCTGCATATTCGGGCTCGCGTTCTTCATGATGGTGGCGACAGTTGCGTTGTACTCGGCCAAAGCGATCGTCGTCGAGGCCACTGCCCTCATCTCTGGCCTGTTCATGTTCTTCTCCACCGGGTTCGTGCCACTCGACGCCTACCCGGAATGGATTCAACCGGCCGTGCAGCACCAGCCGCTCAGCTACACCATCGACGTGATGCGCGGGCTCTCGCTGGGCGGTCCGGTGCTGACACCGCTGGTGGGGCTGCTGATCTGGTCGGGCGCCATCATCGCCGTGTGCCTGATTCCCGCGGCAATCGGCTATCGCAAGGCGAGCATGCGCGACTAGCCGGACGCCGCGAGCACCAGGCCTGCGGCCCAGAGATACAGGGCCCAGAGATAGCGGGCCCACAGACAACGAGACGTGACCTTGCGCCACACCACCGATATGGCAGGAAAGACCGAATGAGTTCAGCTTCGACGATCAGAAAACTGGCCAAGAGCGAAGAAATGTTCGCCGCGACACACAACTTCGTCGGTCTCGGTGCGCACCTGTCAGGCCCGCTGGACGTCGACGCGCTTGCCGATGCTTTCGACACCCTGCTCGACGTTCATCCCGTCCTCGGTGGACATCTCGAGCAGACCGAGGACGGTCGCTGGGAGATCGTGGTCGACGACCTGATGCATCCGGGCATCATCGTCGTCGAAAACCCAGATACCGAGATCACGCCCATCCACTTCGATCAGACCGAAACGCTGGTTCATCTGCGGGTGATCGTCGGAGACGACACGGTGCAGGCGACCCTCTATGTCCACCACGCCCTCGCCGATGGCCACCATCAGTTCAGTCTCATCGAAGAACTCTTCTCGTACTACACCGATCTCGTGACAACCGGTGACATCCGTCCCGGCAAGATCGAGCCCGCGCCTGCGTCGTTGGAGACGGTGTTGTCCGAACGCGGCATCACGAAACTCGCCCGCTCCGGACTCGAACGCTTCATGCCCGCATTGTTTGCGTACGACCTGCCTCCGTCACGGCGTTCGGCGTCCGCAGAACGCCCGCCCGCACCGATCCGCGTACCGATGGCGTGGTGCCAGCTCTCCGCTGAGCACACGGCCGCCATCACCGCGTACGCGCGCAATCACAAGATCAGCCTCAACGGGGTGCTGTCGGCGGCCATCCTGATGGCAGAGTGGCGATTACGAGGCGAGCGCGCCATCCCCGTGCCCTACATCTACCCGGTCGACCTTCGCTACATTCTCAGTCCACCGGTAACCGCGACTGCTGCAACGAATCCGGTGGGCGTCGGCACCTTCCTCGCCGAAATCGACCGCAGCACAGACGTTCTGAAACTGGCTCAGGCAATCGCCGACGCTTATCGCACCGACCTCGATGAGGGGGTCATCGCGCAGTCACTACTGCACTTCACACCGCAGTACGACGGCAATCCACCCGGACTTCCCGATGTGGTGATGATGACGGACAACGGCATCATTCCACCCATGCGTACGCCGAGCGACATCGACTTGGTCGCGGTGCACGGCGAACTGCACTTCCAGGTGGCCGGCGGTATCGAGATGTACACGAGCAAGATCTTCGCCGGTCAGCTCATGGTGGAATACCACACCCACGGACCAGAACCGGAGCGTTCCATCGCCGCAGTCGAGCAGTTGCTCATCGAACTCGCCGACGCCGCCGTCGCAAGCAGCGTCGGCTGAGGATCAGAAAGCGAATCGATGGTATTGCAACGACTTTCGAGCAGCAGGCATCGCCCGCGTCACAGCTCCGGCAGTGCGAAACGAACCGCGCACCCGATCGAAGGTGGGTGCGTCGAACAGCGTGGTGTCGTCGACACTGCGCAGGCCAGGGACCTCGTCGAGCACGTCTGCGGGATCGTTGACCGCCCAGTGCAGCGTCGAACCGGAACGCCTGTTGAGCATGTGCATCTTCTGTGTCTTGATGGCCAACCAGTTGTAGAAGTCGATCTGGATCTCGCCGGAATCGAATCGGTCGACCACGCGTCGCAGCAACGCGGTGCCCTCGTCCTGGGTGAGGTACATGCTGATGCCCTCCGCGAGAAACAGCACGGGCTTGTCCGTCGGGATCTTCTCCAACCACGACGGGTCGGTGGCAGACGTCGCGATGAGCTCGTAGCCGGGGCGCGTCGGGTAGATCTGTTCACGGAGGGCGATCACGTCGGGAAAATCGCAGTCGAACCATCGCACCTCGGGGCCCGGATCGAGTCGGAACACCCGCGCGTCGAGACCACACCCGATGTGGATGACCGTCGCCTCGGGGTGTGCGGCGAGGAATTCGCGTGCCCACATGTCGTACAGGGCCGTCCGTACGGTGACGATCGGCGCCCACTTCGCCGTGACTTTCAGGTCACTCCAATCGAAGTCGAGTCTGCTGACCGCGTCCCGTGCGAACGTATCGCCGAGAACTGGCTCGTCGAACTGTGCATCGAGGGATTTCAGGTACAGGGTGGTGAGCATGGTCTTCGCGGCACCGGTGAGGTCTACTGCGGCCTTGTCGGTCATTTGCAACACACTAACGGGAGAATGCTCTCGGCGCCATCACGGCGGTTCACATCAACTGGCCGTGCGAAGCGAATGCATAGTTCCTCGAATAGTCCACTCCGATTTCCTTCACGCATACGAAAGGGTTTCCGGTGATCGATACGCCAACCACCGAAGGGCGCAAAAGCCCCCGTGTGCTGATGCTCTATTACAGCTACTCGGGACAAACTCGTCGGCTACTCGACACCGCCGCAGCAGAATTCGCGACGCGCGGGTACGACGTGACGAACGCCCAGATCGGATTCACAGACGCTCGCTATGCCCGTCGATTCGCTCGATTTCCCATGCGTAACGTCTGGCCGGACATGCTCAGCGTCCTGCCGGCACAAGTAGCCGGAAAGACCGGTGATATCTCGATTCCCCGAGAAGTGAGCGAAACCCCTTATGACCTGGTGTGCATCGGTTCTCCGACGTGGTGGAGTAAAGCGTCCATGCCGATACGCTCATTTCTGAAAACCGACGAAGCACGAAACCTCCTCGCGGGCACACCGTTCGCGACGTTTGTCGTCTGCCGCGACAGTTGGAAGGGCAATCTCGACGAGGTTCGCAAACTCGGCCAATGGCAGGGCGGGCACTACGTCGGAGGAATGCACGTCGAGTATCCCGGCGATCAGCTCCGTTCCATGTTGTCGCTCACCAGCTTTCTCGGCTCGGGGGAGTATCGCGAGACGTACCGCGGCGTCCGGCTGCCACCGACCAACGTGCAGCCCGAACACCTTGACGAGGTGCGCGTTTTCGCAGCGGGACTGGCAGATCGGCTGATGGGGGAGAAGGTCTGATGGCGCGTGAATTCGAGGTCGAGGTCTCGTCGTCGGCAACGCCGGAGCAGATTCTCGCCGCCTTCGGGCGCGCCGAGTACTGGCACGACAGATTCGCGGAGTTCGACAACCACACGGTTCTCGACGATCTCACCGTGGACGGCGGCCGAACCGAGGTCGTCACGGTGCAAGACCTGGGCCACGATGCGCTGCCATCGCTGTTGACCAAGGTGTACCGTCGCGGCCTGACGATCCGCACGACAGAGACCTGGGTGACCGTCGAGAAGGACGTCGTCCGTGGGGAACTCGTGGTAGAGGTCACCGGCGCGCCTGGGTCCGGCGGAGGTACGGCCGAGATCGCCCCCGACGGCGACGGCTCTCGCATGACATTCTCCGGTGTGGTCGCAGTGCCCGTTCCGCTCCTTGGCGGAAAGATCGAAAGCCATGTCGCACAGGAGTTCACACTCCACATCCCGGTCATTCAAGAGTTCACGACCGAGTGGGTACGGACCCATGACTGACGCGAAACGACCGTCGACCAAGACGCCGGAACCGATTCCGAGCACCGACGAGGCACTCGACCGACTGGCCATGCCACTCGACGCGGCAATGATGACGCAACGAGCGATTCGACGGGTGTTGCCCGATCCGGTCGACGACGCCGTCGTCCTCCGATGCATCGAGCTCGCGCTCCAGGCGCCGACCGGGAACAACGGGCAGCAATGGGAGTTCGTTGTCGTCAAGGATCGTGAGATCAAGCGACGATTGGCGAAGCGCTATCGACAGGCATGGAATCTGTACACCCGCTTCGCGCTTCGCTACCTGGTACGACAGGACCCGGCGACCGCACGCACGGTCAAGGCCGTGCAGTGGCAGGTCGACCATTTCGAGGAGATACCGGTACTGGTGATCGCGTGCCTACGGCTTGGCGTGAGAGAGGGACGGGTCACCGGACTCCGGATGCCGCACCCTGCAGAGTCGGGCTATTGGGGATCGATCTATCCCAGTGTGCAGAATCTGCTGCTCGCCGCCCGAGCGATGGGTCTCGGAGCGTCGCTCACCACGATGCCCCTGTGGAACCTGACGTCGGCACGTCGGATCCTGCAGTTGCCCGCCAACGTCACCCCGGTATGCGTCGTCCCTATCGGGTGGCCTCGCGGCCGCTACGGGCCGTCGACGCGCCGCCCGGTGGGAGAGGTCACGCACCTTGACGGTTACGGCGTGCGCACCTGGCTACAGCCTCTCGACGCCACAACCGCACCCGACGAATCGACCCGGCGGCCGACAGCAGACACGTCGACGAAAGATCCGGAGACAAGTAGCAAAATCACGAATGTTTCTGTCCCCCAAGCGTAACGGCGACAGCGTCGATATCGATAAGGTACAGAACCCTTCTCGGCAGACGTGCCAAGTGACACCGTCGCGACAGAGAGCCGACCCATGAGCAGAGGAGCGACACACACGATGTCCACCACCACGTCCACCACTTCGAGAGCCGGCCGCCGCGGCGCCGTCGTTGCCGCCGTCGCGGGCGCAGGTCTTGCGGTGACATTGGGCGCGCAGCTCGCGGGTCCCGGGGTGCAGGCGCATGCGGCTGGTTCGGTAACCAATATTCCGGCCAACGTGTACGAGACGCTGGCGAACATGCCCGCAGTGCAATACCAAGCGCTGCAGCAGACGACGAAGGCGTTCAACGACTCCGGCAACTGGTGGCTCTATATCCCGACGAATGTCGTCGGATTCGATCAGCAGGACTACGAGAAGGTGGCTGCGATCAGCCTCCTTCTCATGCCGATCCCGAAAGTGGCTGCGGCTCAATCGGATCAGTTGTGGATGACATTGGCGACGTTCGCGCCCATGACACCCAATTGCACCGGAGTGCCGGGGCCGTGCAGCGACCCACTGTATTTTCTGCAGTACGGCCAGGTCCCGATGTGGCAGTTGCTGAGCCCTGAGGGCTACACGTTCCCGGAGATCCGCAACACCATCGATCCGGACAGCGAGTACTACACCGCGGCCGATGGTCAGCAGGTAGCCATCCAGCCGTGGTGGTCGGGTCAGACTGTCCACCTCGACTTCCTCGGGCCCGCCAAGGCGGTCTGGGAGACTCTCACCGACGATCCATCGGGGAAGATCGAACAGGGTCCGACGGCGCAGCAGTGGGCCCAGGCATACGGCGAGTTCGGTACTGCAGTCTTCAACGGCCTGAACCCGTTCGTCGACGGAACCTATTGTCTGCCCTGCCAATTGTTCGGTACCGCCGGCGCTCCCGGATCGCTACCCAAGTTCGCGTTGTTCGGGAAGTACTACACGGCATTCAACCTCGGACAGAAGCTGACCGAACAGGACTGGAGCCTCAACCCACCGTCCGACTACGACCCAACCGACCCCAACCGCGAAGACTATGTGCCCGTCACCAACATCTGGACCAAAGCCGCCTGGGATCAGATCTTCACCGACGGCGTCTCATCGACCCGCGATTCGCTCGCGCTGATCCCACAGTTGCCGACGATCATCCCGCAGAATCTCGCGACGTTCGGCGACCAGCTCGATGAGTTCTCGAAGTTGTTGGCTCACAACATCGTGGCCAACATCGACGGCCTCGCCACCGCGGGTGGAGCGACGTTCGGTTCCGCCGAAGGACTGGCGGAGATGATCAAGGAGTCGTTCGTCAACGCCCTGCCGTCAGCGACCACAGGCGACAACGGCCGTACGTCGAGCACGCTACGCAGCGTGGTGCCGACGACCGCGGCGAAGACAGCTGTGACCCTGACCGCCGACGAGGCTCTTCGCGGAAGCAAACCGCTCGCATCCGACAGCAAGTCGGCCGATCAGGACATACCGGCGTCGGGTCCCGGCGCGGAGCCATCTGCCGCTGCGCCGGAGCCTGGTTCGCCGGAGCCTGGTTCGCCGTCAACCCAGTCGCCGACCACTGTCTCCCCGTCACCGACACCGCCGCCGAGCACCACCCCCGACGAGACGACCTCGGCACCAGCGCATTCCACACCGGAGCACTCGACACCATCAGAATCGGAGCCGACAGAGTCGTCGCCGGACGCGGGGCAGACGTCCTCCGCGCCGAGCGCAGGAAAGCATCGTGCCGACGACGGTTCCGGGTACACCGGCAAGCATCGCGCGACAACGGGAACGTCATCCGTTAGCGGCGCGTCGACGAGTTCGGCCGGCGGTTCTACCGGCGCGGCGGCGTAACGGCTTTCGCCATGTCCCAGTTCGGAATGTCCCCGCTTGGAACGTCACCGCCTGCAGTGTCCCCGCTTGCAGTGTCACCGCTTGGAACGCTGACCCTCACTGATCGCGGTCACGATCTTGTCGCTTCCCGACAAGCGTGCCAGACGGGCCGCGGTGTCCGGGGCGAACGCCCCCACAAGGGTTGCCGCGCGCAAACTGACGGGTGCCACGGTGGTCTCCGCACGGTTTCGTTCGATTGCTCGCACCGTGGCGCGAGCAACCTGCGCCGTGGTGCGAGTACCCAAGCGGGGCAACGATACTGCCGAATCGGCGATCATGCCCGCGTCCCTGACCGGGCCGGGGAAGATCGACGAGACACCGACGCCGTGAGGGCGCAGATCGTCACGCAAGCCGAGCGCGAATCCCCGAACACCGAATTTGGTTCCGTTGTAGAGCGCTGTGCCTGCCGACGCCGATTTGCCCGACAACGACGACATGAAGACAAGGTGCCCTCGTCGTCGTGGAATCATCTGTTCGGCAATCAATTTCGCGAGAATGACCGGGGCGCGCAAATTGACGTCGATGGCCCTGTCGATCTCGTCGTTCGTGTAGTCGATGATCTCTCCCGACGCCGGCACTCCTGCGTTGGCGATCAAGATATCGATGTGCCCCGCCTCGCGCACCAGTTCGGCGGGTCCGCCGGGAGTTGCCAGGTCGGCCGCAATCGCAGTGCCGCCCAATCGCTTTGCGAGCTCGGAGATCACAGCGTGCCTGCGTCCGGTGAGGATCAAGCGGCCTCCCTTTGCGGCCATCGCGTTGGCGAGCGCCTCGCCGATGCCGCCACTGGCTCCTGTGATGAGAACGTTCGCCCCGGAGATATCCATACTCACGAGAATAGAGCTTGATTATGACGAGACCACCGGAATCAGACCAAGGTCCCACGACGTCGACAACGCCGTCGGGGTACCGTGCCTCCATGAACGAAGCGCAGTACGACGTCATCATCGTCGGCGCCGGTTTCGGCGGAATCGGTAGCGCTATCGCACTCAAACGGTTGGGGTTCGAGAACATCGTCATTCTCGACCGTGAAGACGACCTGGGCGGAACCTGGCATGTCAACCGCTATCCAGGACTGGCGGTCGACGTCCCGTCGCCGACATTCTCGTTCTGGTTCGAGCCAAACCCGAACTGGTCCAAGCTCTACGCACCAGGACCGGAACTCAAGCGATACGCGGTCGATGTCGCAGACAAATACGATGTTCGACGCCACATGCGGTTCAACACAACCGTAAACGGTGCGAGGTGGGACGAGGACTCGTCGACCTGGCAGGTTGCGGTCGACGGCGGCGAAACGCTCACTACGCGTTTCCTCATCTGTGCTACAGGATTTCTGTCACAACCGGCAAAACCTGATATTCCCGGCCTCGACTCATTCGCCGGACATATCGTCTACACCTCGCGCTGGGACGACGACTACGATTTCGCGGGTAAGCGCGCAGCGATGATCGGGACCGGTTCGACTGCCGTGCAGGTGATTCCGGAACTCGCCAAGGAAGTCGGCGATTTGACGGTGTACCAACGGACGCCGATGTGGGTCATGCCCAAACTCGATCTTCCGATTCCGGCTCCTGTCCGTGGACTGTTCGCCAAGGTCCCGGCGACACAGCGCGCGGTGCGCTGGGTGACCGACGTGACCCAAGAGATGCTGATGCTCATCGCGATGTGGAAGTACCGCAGGTTTCGATCGCTCAACGAGAATGCGAAGAAGCTCGCAGCACTTTTCCGCTTTCTGCAGGTCCGCGACCGCGGGGTGCGCCAGGCATTGACGCCGACATACGACTACGGCTGTAAGCGGCCAACTGTGTCGAATCAGTATTACCGGGCGTTCGGCCAAGACAACGTGCATCTCGAGACGGCGGGAATCGACCACATCGAGCCTGACGGAATCGTGACGCGCGACGGACGTAAGACGACAATAGACGTACTGCTGCTCGCAACCGGCTACGACGTGTGGGAGGGGAATCTCCCAGCCATCGAGGTGATCGGTCGAGATGGGCGGAACCTCGGAAAGTGGTGGCGCGACACAGCTTTTCAGGCTTACGAAGGTGTCTCGATGCCGTACTTCCCCAACTTCCTCAACTCGGCGGGACCGTACTCGTGGGTGGGGTTGTCGTGGTTCACCACTGTCGAGTGCCAGATGCGACACATCGCACGACTCTTCGGCGAGCTACAACGTCGAGACGCAACCACTTTCGAGGTCACCGAGGCAGCCAACACCAGGTTCTTCGACGACATGACCACCAGAATCGCCGATTCGGTGTTCGCGCTCGGAAACTGCGCGACGTCGCGGTCGTATTGGTTCAACAGCAAGGGCGAGACGCCGCTGTTCCGTCCCACATCGGTCAACGAGGCGGTAACTGCCCAGGACTCGTTCCCACTCGATGACTACGTGTTCGACCGCACCTGATCCTCACTCGTGTGTGCGTCGGTATCCGGCGCCGGTGGCCTCGACCCGCAGGTGAGGTTCGCGCGGTGATCCGCATCCGCGCTCGCACCCCACCCAGTGTTCACGCTCGACGACCGGAAGCCCCGATTCGACGCGTTCGCTCACGTCGGTGCGTACCTCGGCCAGGCCACTCGAACAGCCGGGTGCGCCGGCACAACTGCTGACCCGTGTCCACGGCGACGCGGCGTCGAAGATCAGTCCCATCGGGGCGAGAACCCGCACCACGGTCTCGGCGACGCCTTCACCGAGGTCGCAGACGAGGATTTCGCGGTCGGGGGTGAACACCACAGGCGCTTCGACGGCTGCGATGAACTCGGCGAGTCGAGCAGGCAGGCGCCCGAGTTCGACCACCGCTCCGAGCAGCACGCGGCCGTCGTCCTGATCGAACCAACCCACCCGAGGCTCGTCGGCCGTCGTGGCGACGGGGGAGGGCTCGAGCGGCGGGTCGAGTCGGCTCCGAGTCGCTGCGATCAGATCGGTACGCGCGGACGCAGGGAGATCGGCTATGCGCCACGCACCGGCCGCCGCCTCGAGGAAATCGTGCGCGACACTCAGCATCATCTGCGCAACGGCAGATTCCTGGGCGACCGAGCCTGCGATCTCACCGTCGACGACGATGTCGAAACCGGTCGTTTCGTCGGTGCGGACGCGCGCGATGGCACACACGTCGGTGCCGCCACCCACGATGTCGGTGTGCCCGTCGTCGAGGCCGAAGAGGAACCGTCCAGATAGTGCCGTGAGGCGCCGATCCGAGCGGAGCGCGTCGTCGAGCTCGTGCGCCAGAGGGCGTAGATCAGCGAGGCCACCGACTCGCCCGGTGAAGGGACTGACCTCGATGTTGCGTACCTTTTCGTGACTGGTGCTCGGTACCAGGTCGGCGTCGACGAGGGCGTCTGCGACAGCGTCGACGTCTGTGATGCCGCGTATCTGCACATTGGCACGCCCCGTCAGATCGAGGAAACCGTCGCCGTACTGCGAGGCCACACCGGCGAGTACAGCTAGTTGCTCCGGCGTGATCGAACCTCCGAGCAGGCGAACACGCGCCAGTGCGCCGTCGGCCGCCGGATGCGGGGTGAAGACTCCAGGGCATCGATCAGACGCTGGTCGCCCCGACGGCAACTCACCAGTGAGCTCACGGGACTGGCCGTCTGCAGAAGAAGAGTCGGGGTCACGCACGGTATCCAGCGTAGGCGTCGGCGGTACACAGCGGCCGCACGCGGGACGTGTGCGGCTGTGTCGCAACGCACTGCACTAGGCTGAGCCGCACGAGGTGCGCGGAAGCCGGTGCGATTCCGGCGCGGTCGCGCCACTGTGACGCGAGAGCCAACGGGCTGCCGCGAAGCCAGACCTGCGACCTCGGACCTGTCTCGGCCCTGTCCCACCTGTCTCCGCGCGAGTCGGAGTCCGAGGAGTTGCGATGATCCTGCTGCTGTCCACGTCGGACACCGACCTCATCACCGCTGACGCGAGCGACGCGGAGTATCGCGTCGCGAATCCGTCGCGGATTCTGCTCGACGACGTTCCCGGCATGGTCGCCGACGCCGACCTCACCGTCGTTCGTATCCTCGGGGGGCGTCGCGCCTGGGAGGAGGGGCTCGACGCCGTCCTCGCGGTCGGGAAGCCGGTGGTCGTCCTCTCCGGCGAGCAGCAACCCGATCCCGACCTGATGGCGCTGTCGACGGTGCCCGCCGGTGTGGCCGCAGACGCCCACAACTATCTCGCCTTCGGCGGCGTGCCCAACATCACCAACCTCCACAACTTTCTGTCCGACACGGTGTTGCTGTCCGGGTACGGGTTCGAACCCCCCGAACAGACTCCCGGCTGGGGAGTTCTCGAGCGGCAGCCGACCAGTGCCGTTCCCGACACCGCGCCGGCGATAGGCGTCCTCTACTACCGAGCGCAGCATCTGGCGGGGAACACGCGGTACGTCGAAGCACTGTGCGCAGCAATCGAGGAACAGGGCGCGCGGCCGATTCCGATCTTCTGCGCTTCATTGCGTACCGCACCCGACGACCTCATCGAGTTGCTCGCCACCGCAGACGCACTGGTGGTCACCGTCCTCGCTGCCGGTGGTGCGACACCCGCCACGGCGTCGGCCGGCGGAGACGACGAGGCGTGGAACATCGAGCGCCTCGCCGCACTCGACATCCCGATCCTGCAGGGGCTGTGCCTCACCGGGCCACGAGCCGACTGGGAGGCCAACGACGACGGACTCTCGCCGCTCGATGTCGCCACGCAGGTGGCCGTTCCGGAGTTCGACGGCCGCATCATCACCGTGCCGTTCTCCTTCAAAGAGTTCGACGAGAACGGGCTGCCCTGGTACCAGCCAGACAGTGAGCGATGCGCTCGGGTCGCCGGAATCGCGGTGTCACACGCCCGTTTACGGCATATCTCGCCCGCGGATCGTCGAATTGCACTGATGTTGTCGGCGTACCCGACCAAGCACGCACGTATCGGTAACGCCGTCGGCCTCGACACACCACGCAGCCTCGTACGCCTGCTGCACGCCCTGCGCGCCGCGGGCTACGACATCGGCCCGGAATCGGGTCCGGACGCGATTCCCGGTCTGGCCGAGAATGACTCGGACGCACTGATTCACGCGGTCATCGACCGGGGCGGCCAGGACTCCGACTGGCTTACCGAGGAGGCCTTGGCTGCCAACCCGATTCGCGTCAGCGCCGCCGACTACGAGCGGTGGTTCGCGACGCTGCCGGATGAACTGCGGCACGGCGTCGAACAGCACTGGGGGCCTGCGCCAGGCGACCTCTTCGTCGATCGATCGCAGAGCTCCGAAGGCGAAATCGTCGTCGCAGCACTGACATTCGGCAATGTGGCCATCATGGTGCAGCCGCCGCGAGGGTTCGGCGAGAATCCTGTCGCGATCTATCACGACCCCGACCTTCCGCCATCGCATCACTACCTCGCCTCCTATCGCTGGCTCGCGGGTAGGGCCGGTGCCGCACAGGACATCCCGGGCTTCGGTGCCGATGCGATCGTGCACATCGGCAAACACGGCAACCTCGAGTGGCTGCCGGGCAAGACACTGGGAATGTCGGCACAGTGCGGCACCGATGCCGCACTCGGCGACGTCCCGCTGATCTATCCGTTCCTGGTCAACGATCCGGGCGAGGGCACCCAGGCCAAGCGTCGAGCGCACGCGGTACTCGTCGACCACCTGATCCCCCCGATGGCGCGGGCCGAATCCTACGGCGACATCGCGCGACTCGAACAGCTCCTCGACGAGCACGCGAACATCTCGACTCTCGATCCCGCGAAACTCCCCGCGATTCGCCAACAGATCTGGACGCTGCTGACCGCCGCGAAGATGGACCACGACCTCGGCCTCACCGAACGGCCCGACGAAGAGGTCTTCGACGACATGCTCCTGCACGTCGACGGCTGGCTGTGCGAGATCAAGGATGTTCAGATCCGCGACGGCCTCCACGTCCTCGGTGAACCACCCGTAGACGACGCCGAGGTCGATCTCGTTCTCGCGATGCTGCGTGCACGCCAATTATGGGGCGGCACAGAGGCTTTGCCCGGTTTGCGCGAAGCCCTCGGACTCGACGAAGGCGCAGACTCCGTGCGTACCGACGTCGACACCGTCGAAGCCACGGCCCGCGATCTCGTGGCAAGGTGCGCCAAAGGGGAGTGGTCGGCGTCGGCAGTCGAGGACGCGGCGGCAGGCCACCCCGCCGCCGTCGGCGACGTATTGCGCTTTGCGGCAACCGAAGTGGTTCCGCGGTTGCGGCAGACCGCTGGAGAGATCCCGCGAATTCTGCACGCACTCGACGGCGGCTTCATTCCCGCGGGCCCGAGCGGTTCGCCACTACGCGGACTGATCAACGTGTTGCCGACGGGCCGCAACTTCTACTCCGTCGACCCCAAGGCAGTTCCTTCCCGGCTCGCGTGGGAGACCGGACGAGCGATGGCCGACAGCCTGCTGGAACGGTACCTGACCGATCACGGTGAATACCCTGCGTCCGTAGGACTTTCGGCGTGGGGCACCAGCGCCATGCGTACCTCGGGTGACGACGTCGCCGAGATCCTCGCACTGCTCGGCGTCATGCCGATCTGGGACGAGGCGTCGCGGCGGGTCCGCGATCTCGAACTGATCGACCTCGACGAACTCGGTCGCCCACGCATCGACGTCACCGTCAGGATCTCCGGATTCTTCCGGGACGCGTTCCCACACGTCGTGACCATGCTCGACGACGCCGTCGCACTCGCTGCGTCGGCCGATGAACCCGACGACCAGAACTTTGTTGCCGCGCACGCCCGTGCGGCGCTGGCCGAGCACGGCGACCAACGTCGGGCGACGACCAGGATCTTCGGCTCCAAACCCGGAACCTACGGGGCGGGGCTGTTGCAACTCATCGATTCTCGCGACTGGCGCAGCGACGAGGACCTCGCACGGGTCTACACCGAATGGGGCGGCTACGCGTACGGACGCGAACTCGACGGCATCGCCGCAGTCGACGACATGCGCTCGGCGTATCGCAGAATCAAGGTGGCCGCGAAGAACACCGACACCCGCGAGCACGACATCGCCGACTCGGACGACTACTTCCAGTACCACGGTGGAATGGTGGCAACGGTCCGAGCGCTGACCGGCAAGTCCCCGGAGGCATACATCGGCGACTCGACGCGGCCCGACGCGGTCCGAACGCGCACGCTCTCCGAGGAGACCAGCCGGGTTTTCCGTGCACGGGTCGTCAATCCCCGGTGGATCTCCGCCATGCAGCGACACGGATACAAGGGCGCCTTCGAGATGGCGGCCACCGTCGACTATCTCTTCGGGTACGACGCCACGACCGGCGTCGTCGCCGACTGGATGTACGAGAAGCTCACCGAGTCCTACGTGCTCGACGAACGCAATCAGGAGTTCATGAATCAGTCGAATCCGTGGGCACTGCACGGAATCGCTGAGCGTCTCCTCGAAGCCGTCGACCGCGACATGTGGGAGGCGCCGCCCGCCGACATGCTCGACCAGTTGCGGGCCGTGTACCTGCAGGCCGAGGGCGAGATCGAGGGCCGGTCGGAATAGCCGCCGGCCGGCCCCGGGACCTGTGCTAGCACCCGGATTCGTCGAGCGCCGCCTCGAGCACGTCGCCGAAGACGTCCGGGTACATCGGCAGGCTGTGGTGTGTTGCATCGGCAACGATCTCGACCTGCGTACCCGGCCACGTGGAGTGGACGTTCTCAGCGATTCGAGCGACATCGTGCACCCGACTCTGCTCGGCGAGGATCACAGTGCGGCGCCTGACCTCCGGTCGCACGGACCGCAGACGCCGAGGTATGACGAGCTTCGTCGTCGGCATCGTCGCGCCGAGTGCGGCGACATCTGACCACTGCTCGTCGAGCGGTCTAGATCCGGTTTCCCATTCGAGAAACCTGCGTTCACGGTTCTCGTTGGGAGACAGGAGAATAGGCAATGCATGGGCGAGGTACTCGGGGCGCATGCCACCGAAGACCGAGTTGGGTTCAACCAGGATCAGCCCGTCCGTCGGGAACCCACCACCGGCGAATGCGAGAGCGATCATCGCCCCATACGAGTGGCCGATCAACGTCGGTTCGTCGACACCGAGCGTCGCCACCGTGACGGCAAGCCAATCCAGGAGGTCGGGGACCGACGAGATCGGCGTGCTCGAAGGTGTTGACGCACCGACCTGGCCTGGAATGTCGACTGCGTAGACACGGTGTCGCCGACTGAGTTGTCCGATCACCGAGTACCACTCCGTCAGCGTTGCCCCTGAACCCGAAAGCAGGACGAGTGGTCGACCTGAGTCAGGTCCCGAGGCGACGACGTGCGTGTTGCCGTAAGGCGACGCGAGATCGAACCGCCGGGTGCCCGGCGGCCAACGATTCACCAGCGCGTCGTAGGCCTCGGAGAATCGTCGACCTATGGGAGAGGCCAGGAAAATTGCGGTCTCGCTCATATTTACCTCGACAATCTAGTTACTTGCTCATCAAGCTATATCAGGCCGGCGCTAAGGTCGAGAACCGTGACTTCCCGTGAGCGCGCGGATGAGAGCGGACCGCGCTATCTGCTGATCCGCCAGTTGCGCACACTCATGACCGAGCTGGACATTCGAGGAGCGCGGTTCGCGAGATCGGTGGATCTTCATCCAACCGATCTGCGCGCGCTTATTGCGCTCCTCGACGCCGAACGCGACGCAGTGCCTGCGACCCCCGCCTGGCTGGGAAAGAAGCTCGGGGGAGTGAACTCGGCAACCATCACGTCGTTGCTCGACCGACTCGAACGAGCCGGCCTCGTCGAGCGCACCGGAGACCCCGGGGATCGGCGCAAGGTTCTGCTCTCCGTTACCGAGCGCGCACGTGACACGGGTCGAGAGTTCTTCGGGACACTCATCGACGACGCGCTGACAGCACTCAGCGAGTTCGACTCCCACGAACTCGACGTCATCGGACGGTTCCTCGAAGCAATGCGCAGTGCGTCTGACCGGAACACGGACGACGAACAGGGCACTACGTAGCCGGTCCGGGTTGGGCCCTGAGCGCAAGCGGTTACGTGGCCCCGACGCGGGAGCAAAATCGGGTGCTCGTTCGTTGGACGGAGTGAATGGCATATATCCGGGGCGGCGTCGGGTGTCGAAACCCACCTGCATCGGACCAGAAAGGCACACCCATGCGCTTCCCGTACTTCCTCGTCTACCTGGTGATCGAGATCGCCGTGTTCGTGGCCATGGTCATGACACTCGGCTTCGCCTGGGCGGTGTTGATCACACTGCTGGCTTCCTTCGTCGGATTCGTCATCCTTCGTTGGCAGGGCCGCAAGGTGTTCGGTGAACTCCGCCGCGCCTCACGCAACGAAGTCGACGCACGAGCCCCGCTCGCCGACACCGCCGTGGTCGGCGCCTCGTCGATCCTGCTGATCGCGCCCGGCCTGGTGTCCACGGTTGTCGGAACCGTCGCACTCCTTCCGCCGACGCGACGTGCCCTGCGTCCGGTGCTGGCTGCAGTCGGCGCGCGCACGATGATGTCGGCAATGGACCGAGCAGGCGCCTACGGCCAAGCCGGGGTCAGGCGAGGAACGGTCATCGACGGCACCGTCGTCGACGATCCGACCTACTCAACGCAGAACTCCTCGACATCGGCCGAGCAGCCGCAGCTCCCGCGGGGCCACTGACACACCAGGGTCCCCACAGGGGCACACTGAACAATCGTGGCAACCGAACTGCTCCTTGGTGGGACCGTCTATTCCTCCGCTATTCCTGACGCGACTGCCCTTGCGGTCACCGACGGCGTAGTGACCTGGGTGGGTACCGACGACGTGGGGAAGGCACTGCACCCCGATGCTTCCGTGACCGATCTGGAAGGGCTTTTCGTCGCACCCGCATTCGTCGACTCACATGTGCATCTGACGTCGACCGGACTCGCGCTCACCGGGCTCACTCTCAACGATGCCGTCTCGCGCACCGATTGTCTTCGCATGATCGCGGACGCGGTATCGACGGTCGGCGAGGGCGACCTGATCTGGGGCCGCGGCTGGGACAGCTCGACATGGTCGGGCGCCGAGGCCTCCGACGGCCGGTTCCCGACAACTGCCGACATCGACGCGATCGTCGGCAACCGCCCGGTCTATCTGGCTCGAGTCGACGAACACTCCGCCGTGGCCTCGACGGCGCTGCGCCGCCTGGTCGTCGGCTTGGAGGACGCACAGGGCTATCACCCCGACGAGCCGCTGATCGCCGAGGCGCACCACCTCGTGCGAGGAGCCGCACGATCATTGGTGAGCCCCGCGTCGCGCACCCGCGCACAGCTGCGCGCACTCGACGCGGTCGCATCGATGGGGATCGTGGCCATCCACGAGAACGGCGGGCCGGATATCAGCGGTCTCGACGACTTTCTCGCCATCGGCGGACTCGATCATCCCGTCGAGGTCCGACGCTACTGGGGGCAGGCAGCCGAGAACGCCGACCACGCGCGCGAACTCGTTGCGATCACGGGCGCCGACGCGCTCGGCGGCGATCTCTTCATCGACGGTGCGATCGGCTCACGGACGGCGTGGCTCCTCGAGCCCTACCACGACGCCCCCGACGTCACCGGTATCGACTACCTTTCGCCGGACACGGTTCTCGACCACCTACGCGCATGCACCGAGGCCGGGCTGCAAGCCGGCTTTCACGTGATCGGCGACGCGGCGACGGCGACAGTGGTTGACGCACTCGACGCACTCGCGGCCGAGTTCGGCACGCCCGCGCTCGCGTCGCGCGCTCACCGCGTCGAGCATGCGGAGATGGTCGACGCCACCCAAGCTCAGACCTTGGCCGCGTGTGGTGTCGTCGCGAGCATGCAACCGCAGTTCGACGCAGGTTGGGGCGCACCGGGCGGCCTCTACGCGCAGCGCCTCGGCGACGAACGCGCCTCCCGCATGAACGATTTCGCCACGCTCGCCAAAGCTGGCGTGGCACTGGCATTTTCGTCGGATTCTCCCGTCACCGCGATGGATCCGTGGGCGACGATACGTGCGGCCGTCCACCACCATCAGCAACGGAACGCGATCTCGGCTCGCGGTGCGTTCGCAGCCTCGACGCGAGGAGGCTGGCGCGCGGGAGGAACCAATGACGGACTCACCGGCACACTGGCGGTCGGCGCACCGGCGAGCTACGCGGTCTGGGAGGTCGACGAACTCGTCGTTGCCGGATCGCACGAGAGCGTTCAGCGCTGGTCGCTGGACCCTCGGTCCCGTGTGCCCGCACTTCCCGACGTCTCGCCGGGCAGCCCGCTGCCACGGTGTGTGCGGACTGTGCACCGAGGTCGTGACATCTACCGCGCCGAGGGTCACTGACCAGTGAGCGACCCAGTAGCCGACAACCCAGTAGACAACACGGCGGTAGACGACACCGCGACGCGCCGCCGCGACTCGGCGACTTCCATGGATTCATCCGACACCCGGGCAGACGCGCCCGAGCACTCGAATCGACGATGGTCGAGGCTGGCCGGTGGCGGCTGGACGCCATTTCTCGTGCGTGCGGCCCTGGCCGTCGTGGCGGGCGTGGCAATGTGGTCGGCGTTCCCGCCGCGCAACTGGTGGTTCATGGCCGTCGTCTCGATGGGCCTTCTGTTCCTCGCGCTCTCCGGGCCCATCCGCGCCCGCGTCGGCGCACTCGTCGGCTTCATCTATGGGCTGGCGTTCTACATCCCGCTCCTGCCGTGGATCGGGGTGTACGTCGGCCCTCTTCCGTGGATCGCCTTGTCCGTCGTGCTTGCGGTGTTCTCGGCACTCTTCGGTGTGTGCGCTGTGTGGACCATGAGACTCCCGTGCCCACCGTTGTGGTTTGCGCTGTCGTGGGTCAGCGTCGAAGCTCTGCGTTCGTCTGTTCCGTTTGGCGGATTTCCTTGGGGGAGAGCCGCGTTCAGTCAGGTCGACGGTCCGCTGCTCCCGCTCGCGTCGATCCTCGGGGCGCCGGGAGTGTCGGCCGCCGTCGCATTGCTCGGCGCGTCGATCGCCTGGCTTGTCGTCGTTCTCGTCACCCGAGTCGTCAACGGCAGCGGATCGGTGGCGCGCGCCGCGGCGTTGGCGGTGGTGCTGGCCCTTGTCGGGCCGATCGCCGCGATAGCCCTGACACCCGACACCCTCGACCGCAACGTCGCGTCGTCGTCGGTTCAGGTGGCGGCGGTGCAGGGGAACGTGCCCCGACTCGGCCTCGACTTCAACGCCCAACGCAGAGCTGTCCTCGACAATCACGTTCGGGAGACCATGCGGCTTGCCGACGCGGTGCGCGCCGGAACCGCCGAACAGCCCGATTTCGTTGCGTGGCCCGAGAATGCGTCTGACATCTCGCCACTCACCAACGCCGACGCGGCACAGGAGATCACCGACGCATCCATCTCCGTTGGTGCGCCGATTCTCGTCGGGACTCTCGTGATGAACTCCGACGGTCGGCCCACGAACTCCGTCCTGGTGTGGGACGGCGCAAAAGGTCCCGTTGCGCGCTACGACAAGCACATCGTTCAGCCGTTCGGTGAGTATCTGCCCTGGCGATCGTTCTTCAGCATGTTCTCGTCGTACGCGTCCATGGCGGGCAACTTCCGTCCGGGCACCGGCCCGGCGGCGATCACCGTGCCCGGGCGCTCCGGGAACGTAGACGTCGGTGTCTCCACCTGCTGGGAGATCGCATTCGACAGGTCGGCTCGAGCCGCCGTCGACGATGGCGCGCGCATTCTCTACGTCCCGACCAACAACGCCACCTTCGGCAGGACGGACATGACCTACCAGCAACTCGCGATGTCGCAGTTCCGCGCCGTCGAACACGGCAGGGCGGTCGTCGTCGCAGCGACCAGCGGCGTGAGCGCGATCATCGAACCCGACGGATCCATCTCACACGAGTCGGGCGTGTTCACCCCGGCGGTGCTCTCAGATCGCTTACCGTTGCACTCGGCCAAGACCGTCGCGACCGTTCTCGGGGCGTGGCCACAGTGGATCATCGTCGTGGTGACGGTGGGTGGGCTTTTGGTCGTGCTGTCGCGTCGTTATAGGTTCACTCTCGGGCCTCGCAAGGTCGGCGTCGGTGGCACACCGGCAGCACAGGGTGATGTAAGGGAGTCGGAGGAGCGTGGTGACAACGGGTAGCGAAGGTGCGACCAGCCAAGACGAGGGCGGAATCGTCGCATCCGACGGCTCACGCGCACTGGTCGTCATCCCCACGTACAACGAGCGCGAGAACCTTCCCCGAATCGTGTCGAGGGTCCAGGCAGCCATGCCTGGCGTCCACGCGCTGGTCGTCGATGATTCCAGTCCCGACGGCACCGGCGATGTCGCAGACGAACTCGCCGCCGGCGACGACAGCGGGCGTATCCATGTGATGCACCGCGTGGAGAAGGATGGCCTCGGCAAGGCTTATCTCGCAGGTTTCGCATGGGGCCTGCACCGCGATTACGCGGTCATCGTCGAAATGGATGCCGACGGCAGCCACGCACCCGAGCAGCTGTATCGCTTGTTCGACGCGGTGAACGAGGGTGCCGACCTCGCGATCGGGTCGCGCTACGTACCCGGCGGCAAACTCGTGAACTGGCCCAAGTATCGCGAAGTCCTCTCACGAGGTGCCAACACGTATGCGCGTCTGGCCCTCGGCGCCAACGTGCACGACATCACCGCCGGCTATCGCGCGTACCGCCGCAAGGTGCTCGAGACCATCGACCTCAATACGGTCGAGTCGGCGGGCTACTGCTTCCAGATCGACCTGGCGTGGCGCACGATCCAGGCCGGATACGACGTTCGTGAGGTTCCGATCACCTTCACCGAGCGCGAAGTCGGTTCGTCGAAGATGAGCGGTGGTGTGATGGCCGAGGCATTTACCAGCGTCGCGCGCTGGGGCATCGAGAACCGCCTGCACAAGATCGGGCTGCACAAGCGAGGCTGATGGCCCCAACGGTGCACAGCGACAACTGAAGCACGAAACACATCAGCCGGGTGGAGTCATGTGACTCCACCCGGCTGATGTCTGGTTCAGGACGCGAACGTCAGTTGGTGACTCCGCGACGACGCTGCTTGAGAAGGTCGAGCCGCTCATTGAGCAGCACTTCGAGCTCCTCTTCGCTGCGGCGCTCGAGCAGCATGTCCCAGTGCGTGCGCGGGGGCTTGACCTTCTTCTCCTCGGGCTCTGCACCCTCGAGGATCGTGCCCTCCATGCCGTTCTTGCACGGCCACTTCGACGGAACCTCGGCGTCGTCGGCGAAGGGGACGTCGAAGATCTCTCCGTTGTCGGTCCGGTACTGGACGATTCGTCGCGGAGCGAGATCGTGATCACGATCGGTCTCATAGCTCACCGCGCCGAGGCGGCTGCCCCGAAGTACTCGATCTGCCATTTGGCGGTGTCCTCTCGTTTCTCGAGCGCTGTCGAACGCTCAACACTCCTATTCTACGCGCCGACGGCGCCACATCCGCACCACCGGTGACTCCCGGCCGCGTGCCGCCACCTGAACCTCGACGACCAGACTTGGGTACGGTCATGAGCGTGGAGCACACGACGAGCGGTACCACCCGATCACGGCGTCGCCCGTACGCCTGTGCCTGGTGCGGCCAGTCGATGGTCGACTCGGAGCATGGACGTCGGCGCAAGTACTGCAAGCGGTCGTGCCGTCAACGCGCCTACGAACAAAGAGCGCTCACCGAGGGCACTTCTATTCCCTCCGACGCCGTGATTCTGACTCAGGCCGAGGTGAGCGACTTCGGTGATCGACTCTTCGCGCTGCGCTGCGCTGCGGAGGACCTCGCGACGGCGGTGGACGAGAACGCTGACACGAGTACCGTCGCCGAGTTGGCGGAAGAAGTCGTGACCCTGGCCAAGGACGCCGAGCGACTGCGTTGATAGGTCGCATCTTCGGGCTGTCGATAGTCGTCACGGTCCTCGCGCTCGTCGTCGCGTTCGTCTACGGCGGGTGGGAGGCGGTGGCGCTCGCCGCGATACTCGGTGTTCTCGAGATCTCCCTGTCCTTCGACAACGCAGTCATCAACGCGACCGTGTTGGAACGGATGAGTGCGTTCTGGCAGCGCATGTTTCTCACCGTCGGCATGATCATCGCCGTCTTCGGGATGCGCCTGCTCTTCCCACTCCTGATCGTCTGGGTGACCGCGGGCCTCAATCCTGTCGAGGCGTTCCGACTCGCGATGAACCCACCACCCGATGGCGCCGAGCAGTTCGCCGACGGAAGTCCGAGTTACGAGACGATCCTCACCGACGCACATCCACAGATCGCCGCGTTCGGCGGAATGTTCCTGTTCATGCTCTTCCTCAACTTCATCCTGAGCAATCGCGATCTGACGTGGTTGACGTGGCTCGAGCGTCCACTGGCGAAGATCGGTCGACTCCGTGCGCTCCCGGTCGTCCTCGCCAGTGTGACCCTTGTGCTGGTCGCCGAGTTCCTCGCGCCCGACGAGATCCGCTCCACCGTCCTCATCGCCGGAATCCTCGGCATGGTCACGTATCTGATGGTCGACGGGTTGAGCGCACTCTTCCAATCCGATCCCGACTTGCGCGACAGTGGTCCGTCCGGCGCAGCGAAAGCGACGGGCAAGGCGGGATTCTTCCTCTTTCTCTACCTCGAGGTCCTCGACGCATCGTTCTCGTTCGACGGTGTCATCGGCGCGTTCGCGATCACCGCGGATCCGATCATCATCGCCTTGGGACTCGGATTCATCGGCGCGCTATTCGTGCGGTCGATCACGATCTACCTGGTCCGCACCGGAACGCTGGCCTCGTATCGCTATCTCGAGCACGGCGCCCACTGGGCTATCGGCGCTTTGGCCGTCATCCTGCTGCTGAGCATCGAGTTCCACATCAACGACGTCGTGACCGGACTCATCGGCGTCGTGTTCATCGGCGCCGCATTGTTCAGCAGCGTCGTCGCGAACCGCCGCGACCAACGCCGTGCAATTGCCGCACGTCGCTGATCACTTCTTCTTCTTGCCGCCTTATGAGACGTCGTCGCCCTTTGCCGCGCGCAGCTTCTTTCCTCGGCGTTGGTACATCACGACGAAAATGGTGAGCAGGATGGCCACGACCACGGCGATGACGACACCCCACGCGCTGGCCGCGCGGAATCCCGGCGCCCGGACATTGAGGATCTGTTTGCCCACTTCCGCCGCGTTGTTGTTGCCGAGATGGATGCTCAGCGTCAGCAGATTGGGGATCGCGACCACGACGCCGATCACCACGCACAGGATCGAGAGGAGGTTCTTCATCCGGCCCCGCAACGACACCGCAAGCACGAGCATCGATATCGGGATGAACGTGCAGACGAACCCGATCGACAGCCCGCTGCCGATTCCGCGCCCCATCGATCCGTCGACGTTGCTGCCGATCTGCTCAGCCCACCAGCGCGGCAGGAACGCCGCGAGTATGAAGTAGATGACCACCGCGATGGCTATGGCGATCGCGACGAAGAGGAACTTGCGCGCCCCCTTGGCGAGACGGTCGGAGAATGTCGGCTGAGTCTGCGCCGACGTCGAACTGACGGTCACGTCTGTGTAGGGCCCCGGTTCGGGCGTCGACGAGACAGAAGCCTTGTTTGCCGAGTGCTCAGCCATGGTTCTCAGCATAGGGCGACGACACTCGGATCCGAGGGGGTCTCGACCCTCTGGCGCGTCCGATTACAACTCGTTACCTTGCGGTGGCCCAGCGTTTTTGCGCCGGATGGCGAAATGGGTGTCCATGGCGGCGGGCCGAGTGTAGAAAGGACGTTGACAGCGGTGGGCTCGCTTTCCAGATCAGGGACAACGGTAATTCACCGAAGCCGTTCCGCATCCTTCACATCCAATGATCGACACAGGTCACAGCACAAGAGTGAGTACTTTTATGGATCCGACGCAGCGTCAGATGCTCGACTTCGAGCAGAATTGGTACGCACTCGGTGGGGGTTCGTCGCGCGAGATCAGCTCGCAGTTCGGGCTGTCCGACCGTGACTTCTTCACGCAGGTCCAGCACCTGCTGAATGCCGAACCACCGGCTACCCTTTCGAAGGGTCACCTCGCTCGGATGCGCGAGGTCGTCCGCAGCAGAATCTGGATGGCTCGCTGAGGTCGACGGCCCGCTTACGCATTCGTGGAGTCACGTCCGACGAAAGGAGTTGTGGTGCCGCCGTTCGCCGACGACGAACTCGACGAGTTCTACCGGCGTATCGAGGCGGGCACCCAGCAGCCCAGCCGTAAGCGTTCGTCGCCCACTCGGTCTTCTCCGACATCTAGGACGCCCGCCTGTCCGACACCGGAGAAGGACGCCTACCGTGACGTCCACGAGGTCGACGCCGCGGTGAGCCGCATCCGTGCGGCCGGACGCACGGCCCCGGTGCTGCGGTCCTACGAATGCATCTGCGGCTCTTGGCATCTCACAAGCAGAGCAGTGGACATTCCGGACACACGGCGTAAGCGGAAACGGTCGTGACCCTCGTCGAACTGGCGGTGGACGATCTCACCGCAACCACCGACGCATACCGGCGCCTTCTTGCTCGCAACGACAGCGCAGCCGAGTACGCCACGTCGAACGCCACCCTGCGACTCGACCGCAGACACCTCCGGCACCGCGTACTGTTCGACGTCGCAGACGTGTCGTCGTGGCAGACGCTGCTGGAGCGACGCGGTCTGGCCACCCGCAACGACGCCGCCGCTGTCCAAGTCGATGGCCTTCCGGTCGGGGTGACCGAGCACCGCGATCTTAGAGCCGAGGCCGCACCGAACGCATGCGACATCGAGGGCATCGACCACATCGTGTTCCAGGCCGCGGGCCGCGACCACGCGGTGGCCTTGTTCGGCTCGACCCTCGGCCTCGACTTCCGTCTCGACAGACCCGTCGCCGATGGCCTTCGGCAGCTGTTCTTTCGCGCGGACGACCTGATCGTCGAAGTTCTCGTCACGCCCGATGGCGTTCCGAGATCGTCCCCGCCCCTCTCACTGTGGGGGATCGCCTGGGCGACAACCGATATCGAAGCAACGCAAGCCCGACTCACCGGCGCGGGTTTCACCGTGTCGCAGGTTCGCACGGGCCGCAAACCCAATACGCGGGTCGCCACGGTGCGGTCTCCGGCTCTCGCCACGCGCACCTTGATCATCGAACCCACTCGATCAGTCGCAGCTAAGGAGTCGTAGTGAGCCAGACGAGCCGACCAGACGGGCCAAACCGGTTTCAACGGGTGGCCGGCGTGGTCAACAGGACGGTCGTCCTCCCACTCCTGCAGATTCCCCTACTCAATGGTCTGCTCGGTCGTGCGTTCACCGAGGTGTCGTACACGGGCCGCAAGACGGGCAAACACGTCACCTTTCCGGCGAACTACGTCCGATCCGGCGACTCGGTCACGATCGGCGTCGCCATGCCCGACAAAAAGACCTGGTGGCGCAACTTCACCGGCGACGGCGCACCGATCACGCTGACCCTCGACGGCGAGCGCCGAACGGGGCACGCCGTCGCGTCAAAGGACAGCAACGGTTCGGTGCGGGTCAAGGTCTCCCTCGACCACAACGATTCGAACTGAGTCAGCTCCGCCGCACATCGTTGTTTCTCAGCGCGCTCCCGCTCCGCCACACGCCACCGTAAATGCCGCGCCTCACGATGAGCGGCTGTAACAGCGTGTCGACGGTCCATCGCGGAAATCGGAAGCGAATTCCGTTGGGGGAGAACACGTCCAATCCATTGTCGCTTGGCCCGAACACTGATCCCCACCGGTGCTCGGCCGGGTGATATCGGCGGGTCTCGCGGCCGTCGAGATGAGCGAGAACGTTGCGCGCCACCAGACGGTCGGCGCGGTTGCGAGCCGAGCCACGCAGCGGATCCGTGTCGGCGACATCCCCGACGGCGAACACTCCCCGGTACCCGGGCACTCCGAGGTCGGCGTCGACGCGGACGAATCCTCGGTCGGTCAGCATGTCCGAGGGCAGCCAGGCTGTATTCGGTGACACTCGGCCGACGGCCCACACGATCGCATCCGCGTCGACCGCCGCTTGTCCGGTGAGCCAGGTGATCGAGCCGGTGCCGATCTCGCCGAGATCGGCGTCGGTTGGCAGCACCGCCCGATGTCCACCGTGTCTGTCGACACCCAGGGACTCCAGTCGTCTGGCCACCTTGTGGCGCGTGCGGTCGTGGTGTCGGGGGAGTGGTAGCTCACCGGGATGGTAGAGAGCGACCTGCTTCTCCGGCCAGCGTCGTCGCAGTTGGGCGGCAGAACTGCATGCCGCGGCACCCCCACCGACCACCGCTATGGTCTGAGAGTGCGCCAGGCGCTCGTGCACGCCGTGTAGACCGATGTCGACGTCGTCGCCGTCTTCGAGGACTGGCTGGCGCCAGAATCCGTTGGCAACGCCCGTCGCGATGACGAGCGCGTCGTAGGTGACTGCCTCAACCGTTCCCGACGGCGTGCGCAGGCGCAGCGTTCGACGATCGTGATCGAGGTCGACGATCTCACCATGACGGATGTCCACCGTATCGAGTCGACGCATCCGACCGAACTCGACGCGATAGTCGCGAGCCCATCGCTCCGGGTAGGCGATCCGCAGCCCGACTTCCTGTCCGCTCACCAGTGCGGGCCGCATCGAGACTCCGACGACGCTGCTGCGGCGGGCGAGGTGCATCGCGGTGAGCACGCCGGAATCGCCCATGCCTGCGACGACGACGCGCCGCGTCCCCCGGTTGTGGGCGAGTGGCACTGCTGCACTCACCCGGGTCGCCCCGCACCGTCGGTGGTCCGGGACCTGAGCCGGGGAAGCGGCAGAAATTTTGGCACACGATCGATGACGTCGGCGTAGGACGGACGGCGTTCAAGACTGCGCTCTTCCATCATCGGAATGCTCGCCCCGAGGAACATGGCGAGCATCGCGCCCGCACCCACCCACAGCCACCACGCGTCAGCGGGCGCAGCGGCAATGCCGAACAGCAGGATCGACACCCAGAACATGAACTCGCCAAAGTAGTTCGGGTGCCGCGACCACGCCCAGAGACCGACGTCGACGGTCTGACCGGGCTCGCTCGACCGCCGGAACAGTCTCAACTGTCGGTCGGCGATCGACTCGAGTGCGATCGCCGCAAGACCGACGACGAACGCGACAACGCTCAACCACATCAGCCCGGCGTCGGCCCGGGTGAGCGCGACGTACGCCGGGATCATCGCGAGAAACACCTGCAACGTGGGGATGAGGTGAATGGCGAAGAGGTCGGCAACGAACGAGAACCTTCCGGCACGTCGCCGCAGCAACTCGTAGCGCCAATCCTCGTGGACCAGCCCGGGAAACGACCGTGCCCAGTTCGCCGTCAGCCGCACCGCCCAGATCACGAGAACGATGCCGAGGAGGGCGCAACGCCACTTCGCTTGGGAGCCACCATGTATGGCGTCGCCCGCGAACCACCAGTACAGGGCCAGAAATACCGGGACGACACTCCAGTAGGCGTCGTAGCAACTCGAATTACCGACCGCCCGGCTCACCACGAAGATAACGAGCGTGGCCAGGACATCGGCAATGAGCGTGTCCGCCCACAGTTGCCCGACACTGGGTCCCCATGTCAACCACAGCAACGCCACCGCCAGGGCAACGACGTACGCGGCGGTGATCACCACCAACGACGCTCGTCTCCCCATAAGAGGGATGGTGTCAGGCGACGCCCCACTTCGCGGCGTTTTGGCTGCGACCGGGCGGCAGCGCGCGTCGGGGTCGCAGATGCTCCAGCAGCCAGCGGTAGACGTCGTCGTCGTTGAGGAGGGTGAAATGGCTCGCCCCACCCAGATGCAGTCCGTGCTCGGTAGTGAATCCGACGCTGCGAGCGCGACTTTCGCCGCGACCGCTGGGGGTCAGCACCAATCCGTCGCCGATGAACCTGCCCAGGGGATGGTTGGGATCGCGCGTCAACGATGCGGTGACGAACAAATGTCGCGCCTGTGGCAGCAGCGGTACCGCGGTGGCGGGATGCTGCCGGAAGGCATCCGGATCCCTCCCACTCCAGTCGTCGTCGACAAGACTTCCGTGAAAAAGGTCGCGCACTCCTGCGCTGCGTCGTCCGAGCAGGTTGCCGAACGGGGCGGTCACCGAAACCGACCTGAGCGCTCCGGCCGCAAAGTGCACAGTCCGAGCCAGCGGAGCCCCGAAATGCGGCGTCCCCAAACCCACTGTCTCCGTGACCAATCCGCACCAGTACGCGTCCTGGGTGGCGGCGCTGTGGCAGGCGCTTCGGATGATCAACCCGCCCATCGAATGCCCGATCAGGGTCAGTCGCGACACAGGCACCGGCCATTGGAGCGTCAGGTCATTGAGCAGTGCGGCGAGTTCGCGCCCGTTATCGCTGATGTGGCGTCCGGTGTTGAATCGCAGCCGCACCTCGGTCGCGCCGATATCGGTAGCGAGCCGCTCGCCATACGTCGGGCGGTTACCTCTGCGCCACGCGTGCTCGGACTCCATGAGGCCGTGCAGAAAGACGACGATGTGCCCGGTAGCCTCCGGAAAAGCCGCGCGGAGCGCTTCGGCCTCGACCGCCACCGGCATACCGTCGACACGGATCGACATCGGCTGCGCGAGCGGCGAGCGCTGATCGGCGAGCGAGTCGCCGATCAGCCCGTCGAGAATGGCGAGCACCAGCGCGCCCCGTGAACCCTCCGATGGCGAGTGGCGCGGTTCCGGGAGTGTGGCACCCACCTCGGCGATGGCTTCCAACATCGCGGACAACGACTCGTAGGTCGTGTCGGCTACTGCGTCGTGGACCAGATGTGCCGATCGACTCGACGATCCGCCGAGTCGATCGGTCACCGCGAACACACGATCGGTTACCGCGCGATGCACTTTCGCGACACCGCGGATAGCTCCTGCGAGTTCACTGCACCCCAATTGCGCCAGCGCCGCCAGTTCGGTGGGGGCGACTTTCTCGGCTGTGGTCACAACCCACAGAGTACAACTGTTCACTCACTTGCGGGAGCCCTCGCAGCAACTGCCACCCGAGCACACAGGCAACTCACGCGTCGACGGTCTCGCGGTAGCCGAACTCGACGACATCGACGTCAGAGACGTGCTTGCGGCGCTCACGCCTCAGGCCAAGGCCGTAGAGCACCAGACCACCGAGAAGCCAGCACCCGAGCACGATGAGCGGATGCGCAATGGCGTTTCCGTTGAAGAACACGACATCCCGCAGGAGCGATCCCGTTGCGCCCGGCGGCAGGAGCTGGCCGATCGCGCCCCACGGGGTGGGCAGTAGTTCAGGGGCGCTCGAGAGTCCGGACAGCGGGTTGCCCAGGAGTATCAGTGCAATGGCCGCGACGACCAGACCCGGACCCCCGAGCGCTTCGCGAAGGCCGAGCACCGCGAAGCACGTGGCCGCGATTCCGAGCATCGCCGCCAGCGACGTCAGCCAGTAGTTTCCGTCGAACGTCCCGACGAGGAACTGCAGAATCGCAATCAACGCGAAGCCACCGACAACAGACACACCCAGCGCCGCGATGATCCGACCACCCGCCGAGCTGATCACGAGCATGATCACCATCGCACTGATCCAGCCCCCGAGAGCCAGGGGAAGAGCGCCTGCCGCCAATCCGGCACCGCGCGGGTCCTTCGCCGGGAAACTACGCACATCGACGACCTGAGTCTGTGCGCGAGTGGCGTCGGCGACACCTTGTCCCATCGTTTCGATCATCGTTGCCACCGTTGGACTCGCCGCAGAGGCGACGAGCACAGTGAGGTCCGCGCCGGGCTTGACGACCAGCGCGCCGTAAATTGCGCGCGTCTCGATCGCGTCGCGCGCAGCCACCTCGTCGGAGTATGCCGTGACGTCGAACGAGTCACCGGTGAGGCGATCGACCTGACTGACCACCTGCTCAGACCCGACGACCCCGATCGGAACGTGATGAGGCGCCGACCGCGCAGCGGGAAGCGCGAACATCGTGACCATCACCGACAACAGGACTGCGGTTCCGAGCACGACCGCAATCACTTTGACGGGCGCCGGTGGACCCTTCTTTGCAGGGGTATCGGTCACGGGGATGTCGGTCGCACTCGTCGCACCGGACGTCGTGGTGGTTTCATCGGCACTCATGGCGCCTCCCTCGAATTAGATACGGTTCGTTTCTTAGCAGAGTAGGACGATCCGATAAGATACGCAACGTATCGGAAGGAGATTATGTGACCAGACGTCGCCGTGGCACAGAACTCGAAGCAGACATCTTCGAGGCCGTCCGTGCCGAGATCACCGAACGCGGATACGCCGGCCTCACCTATGAGGGGGTCGCGGCTGCCGCCGGAACGAGCAAGACCGTCCTGTACCGACGCTGGGACACCAAGGTCGAGATGGTCATGGCAGCAATGGTCGACGTCGCCCGCGAGGTTCTGACCGTCCCGGACACCGGATCGCTCGCCGACGACCTCCGGATGGTCCTTGCCCGCATGCGGGTGCGGTTGGCCGAGGTGGGTCCCCGGACGATCCGCTCGCTGCTCGCGGATCTGCCCGAGGGTTCCACGGGTTCTGTCATCGGACTCATCACCACACACGTCGACGAGGTCATGGCTCCCGTGCTCGAGCGCGCTCGCAGGCGGGGCGAACTCGGTCCGCACCCGCTTCCGCCTCGCGCCGCGTCTCTCCCTTTCGATCTCGCCCGGCACGAGGTCTTCATCACCGGCAACATGTCCGAGGACACCATCGACCAGATCATCTCGGTGTGCGTGATCCCGCTCTGGACGACCTGGACAAATACTCCAGAGTCCGATACTCCCGAGATCGACCGCCACATGACTTCGTCGAGAGGGATGACCCAGACATGAGTTCGTCAGCACCGCCGGCCGCCGATCGTCACGACGAGATCCGCGTCGTCGGCGCGCGAGTCAACAATCTGAACGACGTGACCGTCGTCCTTCCCAAACGACGACTCACCGTCTTCACCGGCGTCTCCGGATCCGGCAAGAGCTCGCTCGTGTTCGGCACGGTGGCCGCAGAGTCGCAACGGCTGATCAACGAGACCTACAGCGCATTCGTTCAGGGATTCATGCCGTCGCTGAATCGGCCGGATGTCGACGTCCTCGACGGCTTGACGACGGCGATCATCGTCGACCAGGAGCGTCTCGGTACCGACCCGCGTTCCACTGTGGGAACGGCGACGGACGCGAACGCGATGCTCCGCATCCTCTTCAGCCGACTCGCGACGCCACACATCGGTTCGGCACAGGCTTACTCGTTCAATGTGGCGTCCGTCAGCGGCGGGGGTGCCGTAACGATGGAGAAGGCGGGCCGAAAGGTCAAGGAGCGGCGCACTTTCGAGGTCGTCGGCGGAATGTGCCCTCGGTGTGAGGGTAGGGGATCGATCTCGGATTTCGACCTGACAGCGCTGTACGACGCCTCCAAATCCATCAATGACGGCGCGATCACCGTCCCCGGCTACAGCATGGACGGATGGTACGGCCGCATCTTCCGCGGCTGTGGCTTCTTCGATCCCGATACACCGATCGAGAAGTTCACCACGCGTCAACTCGACGCTCTGCTCTACAAGGAACCGACACGGATCAGGATCGACGGTATCAACGTCACCTACGAGGGCCTCATCACCAAGATCGGAAAGTCGTTCCTGGCCAAGGACAAAGACGCGCTCCAGCCCCACATCCGCGCGTTCGTCGACAGGGCGATCACCTTCTCGGTCTGTCCGGACTGCCAGGGGACACGACTGTCAGAGAAGGCACGCAGCTCGACGATCGGTGGCGTCAGCATCGCCGACGCGTGCGCGATGCAGATCACCGATCTCGCCGACTGGGTCGGCTCGCTGGACGAACCGACACTCGCACCGCTGCTCGAATCCCTGCGCGCCACACTCGACTCATTCGTCGACATCGGTCTTGGGTATCTATCGCTCGACCGCCCGTCGGGGACGCTATCGGGCGGAGAAGCCCAGCGCACCAAGATGATTCGCCATCTCGGCTCGGCGCTGACCGACATCACCTACGTCTTCGACGAACCGACGGTCGGGTTGCATCCACACGACATCGACCGCATGAACCGGCTTCTCCTGCAATTGCGCGACAAGGGCAACACGGTCCTGGTCGTCGAACACAAACCCGAGGTGATCGCCATCGCCGACCACGTCGTCGACCTCGGACCACGCGCGGGTACCGGCGGCGGCAACGTCGTCTTCGAAGGCTCGGTGGACGGCCTGCGCGCAAGTGACACGCTGACCGGACGCCACCTCGACGACCGCGCCACCCTGAAGACGCAGGTGCGGGAACCCAACGGAGCGTTAGAGATCCGCGCAGCGAGTTCGCATAACCTGAAGGACGTCGACGTCGACTTCCCACTCGGCGTCCTGTGTGTGGTCACGGGCGTAGCCGGCTCCGGGAAGAGCTCTCTTGTCGACGGATCGCTGTCGGGCCGCGACGACGTGATCACCGTCGATCAATCCGCGATCAAGGGTTCGCGGCGTAGCAGCCCGGCCACGTACACCGGCCTCCTCGAGCCGATCCGAAAGGCATTCGCAAAGGCAAACGGAGTGAAACCTGCGCTGTTCAGCGCGAATTCGGAGGGTGCGTGTCCGAACTGTAAGGGCGCGGGCGTCATCTACACCGATCTCGCGATCATGGCCGGGGTCGCCGTCACCTGCGAGGTGTGCGAGGGCAAGCGATTCCAACCAGAAGTGCTCGACTACTTGTTCGGCGGACGGGACATCTCCGAGGTCCTCCACATGTCGGTCGACGCGGCACTCGAGTTCTTCTCCGCGGGTGAGTCGAAAGTCGCTGCCGCGCAGAAGATCCTGAAGCGGCTAGCCAACGTCGGACTCGGCTACCTGACGATAGGGCAACCGCTCACGACGCTCTCCGGCGGAGAACGACAACGGCTCAAACTTGCGACGCACCTCGGCGACAAGGGCGGGATCTTCGTTCTGGACGAGCCGACGTCGGGCCTGCATCTTGCCGACGTCGAGCAACTCCTCGGACTACTCGACAGCCTTGTCGACGGTGGCAGATCGGTGATCGTGATCGAGCATCACCAGGCGGTGATGGCGCATGCCGATTGGATCGTCGACCTCGGTCCCGGCGCCGGTCACGACGGTGGCCGAGTGGTGTTCGAGGGCACCCCGGCCGATCTCGTCTCAGCAGGTTCGACACTGACGGCACAGCATCTCGCCGACTATGTGAAGAACTGAACCCACACGAGCGCGGCGATTCGAAGTCTCAGCATCTCAGCCGCCCCGTACTCACCCGCCCTGTATCTCACCCGACCTGGGCGTCGTTGACGACGCCCGCCAACGAGTCGCGGTCGGCGACGTCGAGCTTGATGCAGGCGCGGTAGATGTGACCCTCGACAGTTCGAACCGAGACGGTCAGGCGTTCGGCGATTTCGCGATTGGTCAGGCCGCGACCGATGAGAACCGCGATCTCGCGCTCCCTAGCCGTGATCGGCAGCGGTCGTGCCGTCGCCCGGATCGCGGGCGTTGTCGCTCCATCGCACGCTTTCGACAACGCGAGGACTCTGGCTGAGCAGGCCGTGGCGTCTCCGCGTCTTTTCGCACGGTCGTACAACTGTGCCGCCTGTGCCGCGGCATCGGCCGCCGACAGCAGGAGTCCGGCATCCTCGAAATCGTGTGAGGCCGCGGCCAATTCATCTGGATCGCTCGCAGCGAGGGCCGCTGCGTGCCGTGCGTAGACGTGGCCCAGGTCTCCCTGGATGAGTGTCGCGAGCTCCGCGAGACGCGGAGCTGTGGTCTTGTCGCCGAAACGAGTCGCGTGGTGAAGGGACTCGGCCTCGAGTGCGAGTTGGCCGGAGTCGTGAGCGATCGCGGCCGCGTCATGCGCGTGGTCGATCGCCGCGCGTTCGGCGCCCTGCGCCGCAGAGATCCAGGCTTGCGCGAGCACCCTCTGCGAGTCGTGGATCGCCAGGTGCGGGCCGCGGTGCTCATCTGCGTCCCGGAGTACCCGTTCGGCTTCGTCGACGTCGTTGAGCGCCGCGTACGCCCGTACCAGAATCAACCGGCCGGGCAGGCGCCACGGGAGTGGTTGTTTGGCGTTGAGAGCGGCCAGTGCCTGTTCGAACTCGCTGATCGCCTCACGAAACGAACCGCTGTACGTCGCCGCAACACCTGCCGCGATCTTGGCGATCGCCCATCCGAGGAACTGACCCGAGGAGGAGAACTGCGTGTACTCGGTGGCGCGGTTTCGAGCCTCCTTGAGGTCGCCGACCATCGTGAGCGCCAGGACGTCGCAGTAACGGACCATGACGCTGATCATCCCGTCCGTCGCCTTCTTCTTCGCACGGGTGCGCTCGGCGTAGGGGGCGTAGTCACGTCCACGCCCGGCGATGGACATGGCCAGCCCCGCACCGAAGGCTGCGAAGTCGATCGCCTGCGAGGGTGCGTTGGAACTTTCGAGGACGTGCTCGGCGAGCGCGATTCCCTCGTCGATCCGGTTCTCGTGGACGGCCATCGCCGCGGCAACCGCGTCGACGACGAGTCGTAACGTCGGATGCTCGACCTTCTCGTTGAGCAGTTCGAGCATGCGATGACTTTCGTCGACATCGCCGAGCATCCAGAAGATCAGGCTCATGCGCGATACCGCCCACACCACGAGCTCGAACTCGTTGAACGACTCGGGGTCGAACTCGGTGAAGACGGCGTCGGCTTCGACGACCCGCCCCTGCCACATGATCGCGCGGGACAGCAGCTCTCCGGCGGTCAGACTGCCGTCGTGTTCGTAGGCGACGCGGGCCAGACGCTCGCCGAGCGGGAGATTCGCCAGGAAGATCGCATCTTTCGCCGCAGCGATCAGCAGGCTCGTGTCGACGTCGCGATGTGCGTCGACGCTCAACTGTGCGAGCCGGATGCGCTCGGCAGCGGTATCGGTTGCGTGGTCGCGCAACGCGTCGACGAGTTCGGCGCGCAGTCGTCGAGCCGCAATGGTGCTGATACGTCGGCGAACCACGTCACCGTAGAGCGGGTGGGCGAACCGGACATTGGTCGTGTTGCCGTCGCGAGTGGTCTTGATCAGTCCGATGGTCTCGGCCTCGTCGACGGGCTCCTCGCCGACCAGCCCGATCAGGAGGTCGATGTCGATGGGCTCGTAGAGCGACAACACCTTGAGCGCATCGACAACTTGCGGCCCCGCACGGTCGAGACGGTCGTCGAGCAATGCCACCAGGCCGGAGGGAACAGCCGTCGGGCCTCGCAGTTGCCAGACGCCAGACACCTCCGACAACGCATCGGATTCGATAGCGCCCTCGATCATGTTCCGCAGGAACAGCGGATTTCCGCCGGACGAGTCCCAGATGACGTCGGCGCTCAACCCCTCCAACGAGCCGCCGAGGACACGTTCGACCAGTTCAGCGCACTGCTCTTTGGTGAGGTTCTGCAGTTCGAGCCGGTGGAGGTAGCCGTCCTTCCACAGCGAGGTCACCGCATCAGGCACCGGTTCTCCTGTACGCACCGTCGCGATGATGCGGGCGCTGCGATCAATGGCGATCTGGTGCAGCAGCGTCGCCGAGAGCTGATCGAGCATGTGAGCGTCGTCGATTCCGATGACCGTCCCCGGTTCAGCGACGAGCGTCTCGCGCGCGGAGACCAGCGCCGCGATCGGGTCGCGCGACGCGGTGGGAGCGACCCACGGCGCGAAGGCGCCCAGGGGGATGGCGCGCGACGACTCCGTACACGCCGCCCAGCGGACAGACCTACCGAGAGAATCGGTGACCATCCTGGCGAGCGTGGTCTTGCCGACACCCGCGGGTCCGACCACCACCACTCCACAGCGATCCCCAGATCGCAAGAGCGCGGAGCGGATGAACTGTTGCTCGGCGGGCCGGCCGAGGAGTTGCCAGCGCCCTTCCATGGTTGAGCAGTATAGGGCGATTTGCCAGAAATTGAGTCGTGAAGGTTCGAGTAAGGAAACTCACTCGGGGAGGTCGGCCTCACTCGTCGGCTCGCACATCGGAGCATTGTTCTTCTGATGTCGGAATCGACTCGACGCGTCGTACACGTCGCGTTTGAGGCGATTAATGGATCCGAGCGGGGTATGCGCCTTCAGTCCGCGCCAGGAATTGAACGAGAGGACGTCGTCACCGTATGCGCGTCGCGCAGGCGTGTAGGGATCCTGAGTCAGAAATCTGATCGTCGCAACGGTTCGATGCGGCGACTCTTCTTCTGACCATGGTCGCGTGGCATCGTCAATCGGCATTCGGTCGATATTCGTACACAGTTGCACGCGCAGTTCATACTCAGCCGTGTGCGAGCCGAAGAAATCGACCGTCATGTCCTGAAGCGCGTTAACGCCACGATAGTCAGGCGTCGGCTGGCCTGCCAGCGCGCACACCTCAGCGGACGAGGGCGCGTACAATATTTTCGCGACATGTTTTCCGTAGCGCAGCGGAGCCGACGTATAGAAGGTGTCGCCGAGAATGTGTGTGTTCTCCTTGATGAAAACCCGCAACGTCTCCGGAAGCGGATGCCCGATCTTGGTCAGAATCCGGGAGTCGAGCGCCGCCAACAACCGCTCGCCGCACCCGAGGACGGGATCGGAGACTCGGGCGAGCAGCACTGCGGTCGGCATACCCTTGGTGAGATAGTCCTTCGCATTCGCGAACAAGAACTCTCGATGGGTCACCATGATGAAGTCCTGGGTGACGGCGGTGTCGTCGGGTAATGCGCGCTCGGCGGTCGGATCGACGCCGATGACCTTGATGCCGAGGCCGCGGACGCCTCTCATCTGGTCGGTACGGATGGCTCCCGACGTGCTCGACAAGCGAGCGATGATCGGGTACGTCCGTGGTTCCGCGAACAATCCCTGGGCGAGCTCTTCTGGCAGATCGGCGTGAACTTCGAGTTGACCGCGTAGTACGGCGTGGGTCTTGGCGTGGGCGTCCCGGACGCCGCGCTTGTACTTGGCGTAGGCGTGCTCGTTGTTCGTGCGCAGGATCTGCACCATCTTCGCCACCACTTCCGCCTCGCCAGGCGGGGTGTCCTCCATCTCTGGCTCCCACAACACGTATTCACGGCTCATTGTCAGAGTCCTTTCGGCGCGTCAGGTCGAGGGCCACGGTGCGAATGGGTTGGTGACCTTTGTGAGCACCGGGGTGAGCGTGGGGAAGTGGCGGAGCAGAACAGTGCGCATCGTGTTGTCGCGGATCCACGCCATCCCCGCTTCGGTGTAGACGTCTGGGGTGAAGTCTGTCGTCAGGAATCGATCAGCGGCGATCCTGCGTGATGCCATCAAGATGAAGACGCGAAAAGCGGTGTCGGAGAATCCGAAGCCTCGAGGTTTGCGTTCTGCGTAGAGACCGATCATCAGATCGACGTCGTCGATGTCGGGGTAGATCCGCTCGAGTTGCTTCGCCCACTCGGCATTGTCCGTCAGATCGCTGAAGCTCTTCGCGGGCCGGAGTCGGAAATGTCGCCGGAACTCGTTGTAGCGGGGGACTCCTCGTTCTCTGCTGCGCAGGACGTCAACGGTGGCGAGGTCGATCGCCTCGCCGGTCGGCCGCGCGAGGTCACGTAGAGCGGCCGGGAAGTTGTGAAGGGTCAATGCCCCGGGAAAGGCCCTGCCGAACGAATACAGCAGATCGTCCATCGACCAATCGGCCATTCGTTCATGCACGTGGTCGGCGAGAAGCTCGTCGAGCCGGTAGGAGCGGCGGGTCTGACCGGTGGCGAGACTGCGCACATCGAGCTGGTCGGGTAACAGCGGATGCATGCGGTAGACCGCGACGAACTCCTCGGTCAACGAGAAGGGAACCCCGTCGAGATCGGTTCTGCCACCTGGGATTCCGAAGAGGATCTCGTTGTCGACGAGTCGACCGAACTTCGTGGTGAAGTTCTCACCGAGTATTCCGTACCAATTCGCATGCATGCCCGTCACGGTTGTGGGGTGCGCGATGATCGCAGGCGTCCAGTCGACGGTGTGTATCTTGGCCATCAACGCCGAGTTGACCAGTCGCGCAACGTTGTACAGCCGATCTTGATCCCTCTCGAGGTCGGGGTATGCGACCGTCAGTCGTCGACATATCGCATTGTGTTCCCTCAGGAACAACGATTGCATCAGCGCGAGTCCCAGCCACGAATTCGCCTTGGGTCCGTTCGCATCCAGCAATTGCTCTGCCGCCAGGGTGGGGAGTCCGTCCTCGGCGAGTTCGATGGTGGCAAGCAGATTGCCCTCGGCATCGTGGTCGCGGATCGCGACCGCGTACTCCTCCGTGTCGCCGTAGATCTGCGACGCGTCCCACCAATGGGTGTCTCGGTTCGCATATGTCGGCGGGACGTCGGCCGGCCCGTCGAGGGCGGGCGTGCGCGGAACCCGCATCGGCCGGGAGTGCGGCCACTGGTCGTCGGCGTCGATATCGATGAGCCACGGCTCCGAATCAGGTGAGGTGAGGTGACTCACCCAATCGTGGACCTGGAACTGGATCCACGCGGCCGCAAGCAGATTGAGAGTGTCTGCGGGCTGGAATTCGGTGCGCGCGAGCAGCTTCTCACTGACCACACGCGGGCTCGGTTCATGAAACCTCGCCCCGCGCTCGGGCCAGGTCGCCTCCAGCGGCACGTTACGTCCGAAACGGGCACCGACAGATCCCATATCGGGTTGGGCGAGGTTGTCGAAACGTCCGTCGATCGTGCGTTTGCAGTGGTCAGACGCCTTCAACGGCGGATCGAGCGGCGGGACGGGATCGGGATCGGTGTCGACGAGGTTCAGCGCGCGCAGCTGGCTGCGAATGCCGACCAGCACGGCCAACGCCAGCGGTTTGGGCAAATGCGACCAACCGACCACCCGGTCGACGGTCTCCGCAGTCACAGCCAAGACCCGCTCAACGGTACTTCTCTGATCGACCACCGATTCCTCTTCCGTACCCGTGCCGACTGCCCTGGGAAGATCGTGACCCGATCAGTATCCCCGACGCCCGCCCTGTGGTGCATGCGTACCGCGCTACCTCAGTACGCACACGCTGATTTCGAGTACCCAGGTACTCGTGCAGCCCGCGGATCTTTCACGAAGGCTGGAAGTCCAGTCGGTGCACGCATCCGGCGAAGGTCCAATCGGCGCGATCGACGATGTCGTGCACAACGGGAGAGTGGCAGGTGATTTGTGATCGTCCCGATCGGCATCACGTTCAATATCGAGACGGAAGTCGACGACGCGGCCTCGGCACTCGGTCGTCGTGTCGCCGATTCGCAGCACAGACAGTTCTGGTTCGCAGAGTCACGCGATGCGTCGGCCGACGTTCCGACCCCCCTGTACGACAGCAGAGTCGCAATCAGGATGCGCACGGGCGTCTTCGACGACCTCACGGTCACCATGCATCCGGAGTGCAGCGATCGGCTCACCGGCGATTGGGCCGGCCCGTTCGATCATGACCAGTTCGAATACCGGATCTCCGATCAATGGTGCGGTAGCAACCGCAAGCTCAGAGCATCGGCGTGTGCCCGTCATCCCGCCGGCAGTATGTCTGCGGCGATCAACGGCGGCGCCGACCCCACCCATCTCCTCGACACGGCGCAGCGTCGGTTTCTGGTTGCTTGCGCGTCGTCGGGGACACCGATCGATCACCTCGTGATCCGTGGGCCGATCACCTCGCAGGTATGGAACACGTCGATTCGCGACGTCCGACACGTTCGGGTGGAGAGGTGGTTGTCCGACCACCTCGACGTCGTCGGGGTCTCCACGTACATCGATGTCCGCGAGGGAGAATCGTCGCACAACGTCGCAGCGCGGGCCGTGGCCGTCGCGAGCGATCTGCGACGCGGCCTTCAGGATCTGGGCTGTCAGGCAAGCCCGTTGGCCAGCAAGACGGCGCTCGCGCTCCGTGTGCTCGCGGACGAAACCGCGTGACTCCTTACCCGTCGATCGAGACGATCGTCAGCTCGAAGACCAGGGTGTCACCCTTGTTGATGCCCGCGGCGGGATTGCCATTCGGGTACCCATCCTCAGGGTTCATCGCGACCGCAACCGACGAACCCACCTTCTGACCCGCGATGGCCTTCTTGAAACCGACGACAACCTGACCGAGCGGGAACTGAGCGGGAGTGCCCCCTGAATAGCTGGTATCGAACTGCTTGCCGTCACGACCATTGACGCCTACGTAACAGACACTGACGGTGGCCGTGTCGGGGACAACCTCGCCGCTGCCCTCCCGCAAGGTGTGAACCTGCGTCTGGTCGACCGCGAACGGAGTGGTCACCGTGACTGCCGGTGCCGTCGTCGAGGTCGAGGCGACGACGTCGACACTTCCCGTGGTGCCACGAAGGGTCCAGTCCGGCTTGGCATCCGCGGCCGGTGCCGCAGACGGACACGACGGCGTCGACGTGGACGAGGTCGACGTCGATGCAGCCGAGTCTGAGTCGGAATCGGAGCCGCACGCGGCGAGTCCGATCGTCAACGAGGCAACGGCTACGGGCAGCAGGAAACGACGGATGTTCACGGCCGTCACGCTACCGAACGGCCGACCCCTGACCGTGAGCCGCACCCGACCACACCGTCGACGTCACGAACCCTGGAGTCCCAGTGCGCGAGAGATGGTGAAGAACAGATCGGTCTGATCGGTCAAGCCGACGACGTTTGCCGCGCTCGGTCCGTACGCGGCGATCCGCACCTGCGTGCCCGTGTGGCCCTGATCCATCGCGTCCAGATTGTCCGACGTCCCGTACGACACCGTGAGCGGCTGGCCGTCCTTGCCGGTCAACACGCGGGTCAATCCCGGATAGATGGAGTCCTTCTCCACCTGCACGGGCAGTTTCGCATCGTCGGCGGCCTTCTGTACGTCGTCGGCAGTCATCGACTCGACGATCTGACTGCTGTGTGCGTGATCGGCGGTGACGATCACCAGTGTGTCGCGGTTTTCCTTGGCGTAGTCGAGCGCCACCTTCGTCGCCTCGTCGAGATCAACGGTCTCGCCGATCTGACCGCACGGGTTTGCGGCGTGATCCTGCTTGTCGATCGACGCGCCCTCGACCTGCAGGAAGAAACCCTTGTCGTTGCCCTTCAGGAGGTCGATGGACTTCTTCGTCATGTCGGCGAGCTTCGGAGTGGATGCGCCACGTTCAGGGTTGTCGGTGCACGTCGCGGCGGGTTCGAGGTAACCGCCCTTGGTCGCGACAGGTCCGTTCCAGCGGACAGGCATGTTGCCGTCGGCGAAGAGTCCGAGGACGGGGGAGTCCTGGTTGGCCATCGTCACCCCGTTGAGTTCGTCGGCGCTGCGCACCATCCGGTAGCCCCGCTCTTTCGCCTGGACCTCGAGCGTCTTGCCCCGGTATTCGCCTGCGGTGGCGGTTTGCTGGAATGACTTGGCGCCACCACCGAGCACGACGTCGGCTCGCGTTCCCAGCAACTGCTCGGTGATCGAACCCTTGCCACCCTTCTCCAAGGCGTCGGTCGGACACCTCTCGGATGTCTCCTCGGGCCCATAGCATTTGCGATTGGTGACGTGCGCGACCTGCACCGCGGGTGTGGCGTCCTGGATCTCAGCGGTGGTGACATCACCGGTCGCCTTGCCTGCCTTCTTGGCGAGTTCGAGCAGCGTCTGCTGGGAGCGGCCCTCGATGTCGACGGAGATCGCCCCGTTGTACGTCTTCGTGCCGGTCGACCACGCCGAACCGCTCGCCGCCGAATCGGTGACGTAGGTGGGCTTTCCGTCCTTGTCGAGCGAGTAGTGCGTGTACTGACCCGTCAGCGGCAAGGCGTCGATCCCACTGAAGGCGCCGCCCGCGCCCTGCGCGTAGTCGCGAGCAACGGTGATCTCGGAATCCCCCATGCCGTCACCGATCAGCAGGATGACGTTCTTGGCCCCGGAGTTTCGGATGGAGTCGGCGATGAGCGAACTGCGGTCGTCGCCAGCCCTCGTCGCCCCGCCATGTTCCGAAAGCTTGCCCTTGGCAACGGGATTCAACAGTGGTCCGGCCGCATCGTTGCTTCCGTCACCGCCGCACGCCGCCATCACCGTCGTCGCGCACACCAGAGCCGTGACCGCCATGTACCGATGTCGTCGCATCCGCATTCTCCCCATATCCGTCGTTTCACTGAACTCGGACATGGTCGTTGCGATATGTGAACAAAAGTTGTCGTGGGGTCGACGCTGGTGCGGCCACCCGACCACGACTCGGGTGGCCGCGCGACCTCAGCGCTTGAGCGGGCTGTAGAAGACCAGTCCGTTGCCCTTGTTGTCGTAAACGACTGCTCGACGCTCGTGCGCGTCGTCGTAGGGGCCCTTGATGATGGCGCCACCGCTTTCCTCGACAGCTTTCGCGTCACCGTCGACGTCATCGGTCTTGATGCCGACCACCACCTTGCCCGGTATCGGATGGTCGACGTCTGTGGCGAGCGCGAGCGTCAACGACCCGCCGTCGAGAGCGGCGAAATGCGCTCCGTCACGAAACTTGAGCGCCATGCCCAAGGTCTCGCTGTAGAACTTGATGGAATCGTCGAGATCATCCGTCGACAGAACGATCATGCGGACTTCGTGGTCACTCACGTGGGCCTCCTTTGGCCGAATCGAGCTTGCTCAGCGTGAACCCCAACCCCGGAATTCACGCTAGTGCACCCGACAGCCCGACGAACGGGACTTTCGGTCCGCACACACGCAGAAGCCCGCACATACGAAAGGCTCCCGACCTGTGTCAGATCGGGAGCCAGTGTCGTCGTCGTACCGCGCGTCAGCCGCGAACGGAGTCGAGCGCCTCGTTGAACGTCGCGCTCGGACGCATGACCTCAGCCAACTTGTCCGAATCCGGGGCGTAGTAACCGCCGATGTCGACGGCTTCGCCCTGCGCCTTGTTCAGCTCGGCCACGATCGCATCCTCGTTTTCGGCAAGCGTCTTCGCCAGCGGCTCAAAATGCTTGGCCAATTCCTCGTCATCGGTCTGTTTGGCCAGCTCTTGCGCCCAGTACATCGCGAGATAGAACTGGCTGCCACGGTTGTCGAGTTCGCCCGTGTTGCGCGACGGGCCCTTGTTGTTCTCGAGCAGTCGTCCCGTCGCCGCGTCGAGTGTCTTGGCGAGCACCTTGGCCTTCGGGTTGTCGTTCTTCTTGCCCAGATCCTCGAGGCTGACCGCAAGCGCCAGGAACTCACCAAGTGAATCCCACCGGAGATGGTTCTCCTCGAGGAGCTGCTTGACGTGCTTCGGGGCAGAACCGCCCGCACCTGTCTCGTACAGACCGCCGCCTGCCATCAGCGGGACGATCGACAGCATCTTGGCGCTGGTGCCGAGCTCGAGGATCGGGAAGAGGTCGGTCAGGTAATCACGCAGGATGTTGCCGGTGGCCGAGATCGTGTCGAGGCCGCGGATCAGACGTTCCATCGTGTAGCGGATGGCACGCACCTGCGACATGATCTGGATGTCGAGGCCTTCGGTGTCGTGATCCTTCAGGTAGGTGTTGACCTTGGTGATCAGCTCGTTCTCGTGGGGGCGGTAGGGGTCGAGCCAGAAGACCACCGGCATGCCCGACTCACGCGCACGCGTCACGGCCAGCTTCACCCAGTCGCGAATCGGCGCGTCGCGCACGATGCACATGCGCCAGATATCGCCCTCCTCGACGTTCTGGGACAGCAGGATCTCCCCGGTGTCGAGGTCGACGAAGTTCGCGACACCGTCGGCCGGGATCTCGAAGGTCTTGTCGTGCGAGCCGTACTCCTCGGCCTTCTGGGCCATCAGTCCGACGTTGGGCACTGTGCCCATCGTCGTCGGATCGAACTGCCCATTGGTCTTACAGAAGTTGACCATCTCCTGATAGATCCGCGAGAACGTCGACTCCGGGTTGACCGCCTTGGTGTCCTTGGGCCGACCATCGGCGCCATACATCTTGCCGCCGGCGCGGATCATCGCGGGCATCGACGCATCGACGATCACATCGCTGGGAGAGTGGAAGTTGGAGATGCCCCGAGCGGAGTCGACCATGGCGAGCTCCGGCCGGTGCTCGTGGCACTTGTGCAGGTCGTCGATGATCTCTTCTTTCTTCGACGCCGGCAGCGATTCGATCTTGGCGTACAGATCCGACAGCCCGTTGTTGACGTTCACGCCGAGTTCGTCGAAGAGGTCGCCATGCTTGGCGAACGCCTCCTTGTAGAAGGTGCGCACCGCGTGACCGAACACGATCGGGTGGCTGACCCGCATCATCGTCGCCTTGACGTGAAGCGAGAACATGACGCCCGTCTTGTAGGCGTCCTCCATCTCCTTTTCGTAGAACTCGATCAGCGCCTTCTTGCTCATGTACATGCTGTCGACGACATCGCCGTCGAGAAGCTTGACCTCGGGCTTGAGGACGATGGACTCGCCGTCGGCGGTGACCAGTTCCATCTTCACCGTGCGGTCGCCCTCGACTGTCATCGACTTCTCGCCGTGGTAGAAGTCGCCTTCACGCATGTGAGCGACGTGGGTACGCGACGCCATCGACCATTCGCCCATCGAATGTGGATGCTTGCGGGCATACTCCTTGACCGCCTTGGGCGCGCGACGATCCGAATTACCTTCTCGCAGTACAGGGTTCACAGCACTACCGAGGCACTTCGTGTACCGGTCGCGGATCTCCTTCTCTTCGTCGGTCTTCGGATTGCCCGGATAGTCGGGAATGGCGTATCCCTTGGCCTGCAGTTCCTTGATCGCAGCGAGCAACTGCGGAACCGAGGCGCTGATGTTGGGAAGCTTGATGATGTTGGTGTCCGGGTCCTGGGTGAGACGTCCCAGTTCGCCGAGGTGGTCGCCGACCTTCTGTTCGTCGGTCAGATAATCGGGGAATTCGGACAGGATGCGCGACGCAACGGAGATGTCGGAAGTCTCGACGTTGATGTCGGCGGAGTCGGCGAACGCCCGGATAACGGGCAGAAAGGCGTAGGTCGCCAGCATCGGCGCCTCGTCGGTCAGGGTGTAGATGATGGTCGGTTGCTTGTCGCTCATAACCTGCCTTCGCTCTCGAGTGCGGTCGCCCGACACAATTGGGTCGTGTGTCGCAACCGCTGGCCACGCGCGGGTGTGCGCGTCCAGCGTCAACCCTATTCCGTCAGCCAAACCCGTGCCGCACGTGCTCGCGAAATGAACTGGGTCGCGTCTCGCTGACAGCGTGTTCTCTGCCACTGAGGTGCGCTCGCGGTAGGGCCGACCGGCCATGGCAGACTCGACCGCGGTCCGTGAACGAGGTGCAACCGTGAGGTGACGATGGTGAACTCTGCCGTGGATGGGGCTCTGACGCTGACCGACACGTTCGAGGCGAACCGCTCGATCCAGCGGTCCGCAGCTGTCCGACTGTTCGCGGCCTCGAACTCCGCGATGTACGTCACGCTGATGGAGCGTCATCTCGATTTCGGAATTCGCCATTCCGAGTCAGAGCTAGCGATTCGCCTCGACCGCGACATCGCCGCACTCGGCACCTCCGACCAGCCCACCGGCCTCGATCTCATCAAGTCGTGGGCCAAGCAGGGGTGGCTGCACCGCGTCACCGACGCAGCATCGCCGTCGGCGCCCAACGTGTGCTTCCTGAGCACCGAGGCGCGCTCGGTGATCGCATACATGCGTCGGTTGCGGCGCGAGGACAGCGTCGCCACCGGCGGGTCCATCATGGGCGTGGCCGCCGGTCTGCACCGGGTCGCGACTCAGGTGACCGACGATCCGGAACGAATTCGCGAAGACATCGAGAGCCAGATCGACGAACTCGACGCCGAACTCGTCGAACTCAACGAGGGACGCCGTCGACCATTCGACCTGCGGGGAGCTGAGGACGAGGCTCGGGCGATCGCCTACCAGATGGAGCAGATCATCACCGACATCGGCCAGTACGGCGCGATGCTCGATCGCATCACCACAGCACTGCTCGACGACCCGCACGACTCCGACCTCGCCTACCGCGATCGACAGCGACAGATGTTCGACGACTACGAGTCCCTCCTCGAGTCATCCCAAAGCGCGTCCTATCACGCCTTCACCCAGATGATCCAGGATCCGGTGCAGCGCGCCCGCCTCATCTCCGACATCGAGCTCGTCGTCGACAGGCTGCCGAGTATCGACACCGGACTGCGCGCAGTGATGGAGAACTTCTTCCCGTTGGTCAGTGAGCAGATGGCCGAGGTCGGGCGAATCAGGCAGCGTTGTGCCCGTCGAATCCGACGGTTCGTCGCATCAGGAACTCTCGAGCAGAGCCGTGGCGTTGCCCGACAGCTCAACGACGCACTGGCCACCGCCAACGAGTTGCTCAAGGATTCACTCGCCGATCGTCGTCTCGGCTACGAGCTGCCGGTCGCAACGCCGCAGGTGACATCCATCGGTCGGCTCGCGTTCGAAATCCGCAATCCGGCACCGCCGGAGCAGGCACGACCCGCCGACGGACGCACCAACCTGGCATCATTCGCATCTCTCGCGGGGCAGGTCGACACGGTGGAACTCGCCGACGTGGTGAACGACAAGCTGACCGCGGGACCGCTGTCGTTGAGCGACGCGATCGCCGCGCTCGACGAGCCGTACCTCGCGCATGTCATCGTGTTGTGGTCGTGGGCCCTGCGCCAGCCTCGGGAAGCGCAGCGCCAGCCTCGGGAAGCACAGCGCCAGCCTCGGGAAGCACAGCGCCAGCCTCGGGAAATGCAGCGCGAGCCTGGGGAGGGGTCGTCGTTTGTGCGGTTCCGGTCGCTGGAGGGCGAGGACCGCGCGATCGAAGTGCCGACGCTGATGTTCAGCGAGCCCATCCCGTCCCAGTACAGCGATACCGATTCGATTCTCAGCACGGAAGCCGACGCCTGATGACCAGCACCGACACCACCGATCCGAACACTCCCGAGGCATCTACGGACGCCGCTGTCTCCACCGGCACGCCCGTCGACGAGTTCGCCGGATACGACGATCTGCCGACCGCGGCGACACACGGGAGGATCGACGGACCAGGCGCGCCCCGATTCGACGGTGATGTCTCTGCGATGCCCGATCGCGCATGCTGGGCGTTGCAGAATCTCCTCACGCGCAGGCATGTCAGTGGTGACCGCAACCCACAATTGTGGGCGTGGGTCACCGAGTATCAGGATGTGCTGCGCAGCCGCCTGTCGGAGCTCGACCTCCGACTGCGCCTTGTCGACGAGCTCCAGGTGGCATTCGTCGAGCAGGCCGGATACGAGTCACGTTGGGGCAGAAAGATTCTCAAGCGCGAGACCATCCAGACCTACGACGCTATCCTCGCCCTGCACCTCGCCAAGTTCCTGCGTTCGTCGCGCGAGGAGACAGCGATCATCACCCGTGAGGAGATCCACGAGATGTTCGCGGGCGTGACCAACACGATCGACCGCGACCTCGCGTTGTTCGACAAGCGGATCGAGCGCGCGATAGACAAGCTCGAAGAGCTCGACTTCTTACGCAGACACCGCGACGATCCCGACACGTTCACCGTCAGCCCGGTGATCACGGCGGTGATGACCGCCTCGGTGATCACCGACCTACAGCATCAGTTCGAGCAGTTCATCGGCGCGGGCGACACCGGTGACGATCTCGCCGTCGACGCCGATTCGGCGGGCGCAGAAGGCAACTCGACGCCCGCCGACCAGTCGGATTCCACCGACGAATACTCCGACGACGAAGGAGACGAGTGGTGAGTGATCTCGACAGGCTCGATCAGCGGGACAGGCTCGATCAGCGGGACAGGCTCGATCAGCGGGACAGGCTCGATCAGCGGGACACGCTCGATCAGCGGAGCACGCCCGATCGCGGCGAGGGGGACGAGCAGTACTACCTGTCCCGGTTGCAGCTCATCAACTGGGGAGTCTTCGACGGCTACCACTCCATCGGGTTCAGCCCGGGCGGCGCACTCATCACGGGCTCGTCGGGCAGTGGTAAATCGTCACTGCTGGACGCGATTTCGCTGGCCTTCCTGCCGGATCACCGTCGCAACTTCAATGCTTCTGGCGATACCACCGCGGCCGGTTCGTCCGGCGGTCGACGCACCGTCGGCAAGTACGTGCGTGGTGCGTGGGGCGAGCGTCGCGACGCAACGGGAGCACACCGCGAGATCATGTATCTCCGCGGAAGCGGCCCAGCCTGGGCGGCGATCGCCGTCACCTACACCTCGACGTCGGGCACAGCCATCACCGGACTGGTGCTGAAGTGGCTTGGCGCAGGCAAACTCACCGATGCCCATAGCGCGTACTTCATCCACGACGGTGACGTCGACATCGTCGACGCCTGCAACGAGTGGGCCGCGAATGGCTACAGCGCCGCCCGGTTCCGCGACCGCGGCTGGCAGGGCGGTCCGGGAGAGGGCAAGTATCTGTCGACCCTGTACTCGTTGATCGGTATCCGCGGCTCGGATGCCGCACAGCAGTTGCTCGGAAAGGCCAAGTCGCTCAAGAGCGTTGGCGGACTCGCACAGTTCGTACGCGAGTTCATGCTCGACGAACCCACGAGCATCGCAGGCATCTCCGACGCACTCGAGCAGATCGATCCACTGGTCGAGGCGCGTGAACTCCTCGACGTATCCCGGCGCAAGCGCACCATCCTCGACAACGTCGAGGCGATGCAGGAGCGCTATGCGGCGGAGTCGGCGACCTTCACGGTTCTCGACACCATCGAGCCCGAGGTCGTCCGCTCGTACGTCACCAACCTGCGGCTGCACAATGCCGAACCCGAGATCGCCGACCTCGACGATCAAATCGCCCGCCTCGATTCCGACCTCGCCGCGCTCAACTCGCAGCACGATCAACTCCGCCGGGATCACAGCCACCTTCTCGGTCGGATCGCAACGTCGACAGGCGATCTCGCGCCGCTGCAGGAACAACTCTCGACGGCGCAGAAGGCGAGCAACGAGGCGTCGATCCGTCGCGCCACCTATGAACACAAGATCTCCGCGCTCGGATTCGACATTCCGGAAGACGGTGAGGCGTTCTGGGAGTTACGCGAGCACCTGATGGAGGAGGCCACCCGACTCGACGGTCAACTCGAGGCGGGCAAGCCACATTTCGCCGAGACCCTCGCCACCGAGGTCGCTGCGCGCTCCCAACGCGACGCTGCCCGTGACGAACTCGAGCGCGTGCGCCACGCCGGCTCCGCGCTGCCTCGCGCCGAACACGAGATGCGTCGAATCATCGCCAATGCACTCCAACTCGACGAGTCCGAACTGCGGTATGTCGCCGAACTCGTCGAGCTCGAACCCTCTGCCGAGAGGTGGCGGCTGGCAGTCGAGAAGGTCCTGCGTAACGCCGGGCTGCGACTCCTGGTGCCGGACAATCATTTTGCGGCTGCCCTCAAGTTCGTCAACGAGCACGACATGCGCGGGCGGATTCAGCTCCACCACGCAGAGACGCGTCCCGCGCCGATGGTGGAGCCGGGCACGCTCGGGGCGACGCTCCGGGCGGCCGAACCCGACCACCCGTGCACCAACGAGGCCCTCACGATCCTTGCCAAACTCGGCAATTACGTGTGCGTCGATTCCACCGCGGATTTCGTCGAACACACCAAGGCCGTGACCGACCGTGGCCTTCGCAAGGACTCGGCGAAGCTCGCCATCAAGGACGACCGTCAGCAGTTGCGTCCGTCCCAGTACATCTTCGTCGGAAACGTGAGCGCGAAAATCGCTGCGCTGCAGGAAGAACTCGAGTCCGAGAACGAGCTGTACGAGCAGGCGCGAGCTCGCAGTGCCGAACTCGACCGAGAGCGCACAGCCAAGGAGCAGCGACGCGACGCCTACCGACGGGTCTGCGAACAGTTCGCCGCGTGGAACGAGATCGACCTCGATACCGCTGACGACCGCGTCGACGCGCTCACCGAACAGTACGAGCTCCTCATGGAGGAGAATCCCGACACCGAGGCGCTGCAACGCAAGGCCGAGGACATCTGGGAGCAGGTCCGCGCCGCCATTTCGCAGGCCGCACTCGTGCGGGACAAGATCGCCACCCACGACAAGCGTCGTACTCAACTACTCGACCTGGTCGACAGGTTGAAGATCGAACCCGTCTCTGCCCACGCGGAGGCGACGCTCGATCGCTTCCGCGAGGAGTCCGCGGCGGTGCTCGACGTGCTCGCACCGGATCCGTTCCGCCAGGATCTACTCAAAGCCGTTGGGCGCGAGCGTGATCGGACGCGCGCCGACACTCGACGTTCGCGCGACGAATTGGGTCGCGTCCTCGACGCCTACGACAAGGAGTTCCCGGACGCGATCCCGAACGACAGCGACGATTTCGACGAGCGCGTCCACGACTATGTCGCGCTGTGCCGCCGCATCGACGAGCGCGAGCTGCCTGCCGCCTACGAGCGAATGCGACGACTCATCACCGAGCAGGCGCCGGGCGCGATCCTGAGTCTGCACATGGCGGCCGAGGCCGAGGAGCGACGGATCGTCGAGCAGATCGAGCGGGTCAACTCCGGGCTCGGCTCGGTGGCCTTCAACCGCGGAACCCGCCTACGGCTCTGCCCCGGTCGCAAGACTCTCGCGGCAGTCGCCGAACTGACCGACAAGGCGCGGCAGATCTCGTCGCGAACCGCAGCCGTCGGATTCGGCGACGAGGAGGCCATCCTCGAGCAGTATGCCGACATACTGCTTCTGCGTGAACGACTCGCCGGTGCAACGCCCGAAGACCGTCAGTGGACGCGAGACGCACTCGACGTGCGTAATCGGTTCGACTTCTACTGCGAGGAACGCGACGCCGAGACCGGCGAGACCATCCGCACGTACAGCAACGCGGGCGACAACTCGGGTGGTGAGCAAGAGAAGTTGATGGCGTTCTGCCTCGCAGGGGCGTTGAGCTTCAACCTGGCGAGTCCGCACGGCAAGGGAAACCGTCCCATCTTCGCGCAGTTGATGCTCGACGAGGCGTTCTCGAAGTCCGACCCGCAGTTCGCGCAGCAGGCACTCGCGGCGTTCCGCAAGTTCGGCTTCCAGTTGATCATCGTCGCAACGGTGCAGAACACCAGCACGATCCAGCCCTACATCGACAACGTCGTCATGGTGTCGAAGACCGAGGACGTCAACAGCCGTCCCATCGCCACCGCGATCTCGACGTCGATCCAGACGTTCTCGGATCTACGTCGAACGAGCACGAGCCGTCTGCCCGTCTGAGCGCACCGACCACCACTGACCAACGAGGGCCTCGGCTGGTAGCAACCAGCCGAGGCCCTCGTTGATCAGAGCGTCGCGTCAGGACGAGTAGTCGTAGAAACCCTTGCCCGACTTCTTGCCGAGGTAGCCCGCCTCGACCATGCGCCGCAACAGGGGCGGCGGCGCGTAGTGGGGCTGGCGGAACTCGTCGTACAGCGATTCGGCGACGTCGAGAACGACGTCGAGTCCGACGGTGTCGCTGAGCGTCAACGGGCCCATCGGGTGTCCGCAGCCGTTCACCATCCCGGTGTCGATGTCTTCCTTGGTGGCGTAGCCGCTCTCGTACATGCGGATGGCGTCGACCAGGTAGGGGATGAGCAAGGCGTTCACGACGAAGCCGCCGCGGTCGCCTGCCTGAATCGTCTTCTTACCGAGGTGATCTCGCGCGTACTCGGTGACGGTCGCCACTGCCTCTGGCGAGGTCGCCAAGCTGGAGATGATCTCCACGAGCGGCATGACCGGCACCGGATTGAAGAAGTGCACACCGACAACGCGACTCGGGTCTGCGACGTCCTTGGCGATACGGATGATCGGGATCGAAGACGTGTTGGTGGCGAGGATCGCGGTCGGAGCGGTGATCTTGTCGAGTTCGGCGAAGAAACCCACCTTGAGTGCCTCGATCTCGGGCAGGGCCTCGATGACGAGTTCGCGGTCGGCGAAGTCGGACACCGAGGTGGTCAGCGTCAGACGGGCCAACGCCTGCTCGGCATCGTCGGCGCTGATCTTCGACTTCGAGACCGCACGGTTGATCGACTTCTCGATGCGTGCGCGGGCCGCGTCAGCCGCAGCCTGGTCGCGCTCGAGAACGAGGACGTCGTCACCCGCGCGGATCGCGATCTCGGCGATACCGGCACCCATCGTGCCGCCGCCGACTACTCCGAGCTGTGTCATGGAGCTCCTCCAGATTGTGAAACGTGGTCGCAGGTCAGCCTACTGCGCAAGGGCCACACGAAATGAACCCGAGGTCGCGGCGGGGGTCCACCAACCCGATCAGGCTGTGAGCGCGGTGATCGCACTGTGCGGCAGCGCATAGGAGTGATGCCCATCTCGTCCGGTCATGTCTTCGGCGCCCGCGAGCGCGTTGAGCACGGCTTCCTCGACCGCATACACCGTCGCCGCGTAGAGCGCGTCCATCCGATTCCACGGCATCACAGTCTGGGTGGTGAGGAGGACGTCGCTGTCCGATAGCGGAAATCCCGTCGTGGAGGAGCGATCATCTGCCGTCGAGAAGGCGAGGAACAGATCACCGGAGAACAGTGATCCGGTCGTACCGGTTCTGGCTAGTCCCATCGGGACTCTTCGCGCCATAGCCGTGCACTGTGCGGATGTTGTCGGAGCATCCGTAGCCACGATGACGATGACCGACCCGGCACCGCCCGGAACAGAGAGGTCGTGCTCCAACCACGGCTCCGTCTCCATCGGGTTGGGGACGTCGACCCGAGTTCCCACCGGTATTCCCGCAATGGTCAGTTCGCTGCGCGAGCCGAAGTTCGCCTGGACGAAAGCCCCAACGGTGAACTCGTGCGTCCCGATCTCGACGGCGCGTGACGCTGTGCCGCTACCCCCCTTGAAGCCGTAACAGTTCATCCCGGTACCGCCACCCACGTTGCCTTCGGCTGGCGCCGCTGCCGAAGCGGAATCAAGTGCACCACGCACGGCGTTCGCCGTGACATGGCCGCCATTGATGTCGTTGAGGTAGCCGTCCCATGTCTCTGCGCACACCGGCAGCAGCCATTGTCTGCCCAGCACAGGATCTAAGTCGTTGATCCACTCGATCACTGCGGCATGGCACGTTCCAACGGCGTGCGTATTGGAGATCGTGATCGGCAGTGAGAGTTCTCCCACCTCGTTGATCCAGTGGGCACCCGTCATCTCGCCGTTTCCGTTCAGCGAGTAGAAACCTGCCGAACATGGCCTACCCACACCGTTTCTGCCACGCGGGAGAAGTGCCGTCACTCCTGTGCGCACCGGCCCGTGGCCGACCTCGAGCGGACCTGCCCCCTCGATGAGCGTGGTGTAGCCGACCTCGACGCCTGCAACGTCGGTGATCGCATTCTTCGGTCCGGGCGTGCCGGGAAGCGTGACCCCGAGATCGCGAATGCGTGGCCGACTCATGACGTTGCGTTTCGGTTCATCGGGGCACAGTCCGCTCCGACAATGTCGGGACAACCCGTTGCGGTACGCGCGTACGACGAGATCAATTGCACTGCACGGGAATAGGAGAGTGACGCATTTGCGGTGATTATGTGCAAGCCGTATCCGTCCTCGAGTGTCACCAGGTTCGCCGCGATGTCGACTGACGGCTCGGTCAGCGTGAAGTGTCCTTGCGCAACACCGACATCCAGAATTCCCATGTACAGGGCAACCTGTTTGTCGAAGAGCGCGGTGACCAGGATCGCGTGGTCATCGCGCAACCCGAGATGCGAATCGAGTTGATAGAGCGCAGATACCAATGCGTCGTCCCCCGATCGCGGAAGGCCCGCGGAGATCATCACTCGCAGCCGGTCGCGAGCATCTGCGAGTGACGAGACCTCGCGAAGGCGGGCCGCGTAAAACCTGTCGCTTGCGAGCCTGTGCACTTCTTTCAGCAGTGTCTCGAAATCGGTGAAGTAGTAGTGAATGGTTCCTGTCGACACACCGGCGATGGCCGCGATGTCGGCGATACGGAGGGCCGCCAGACCGCGATCACGTATCGCGACGAGCGTCGCTGTAACTATCGCATCCCTCGCCGCGGCCTGGTCTTTGCGCCGAGCCATGACCCTCCTGTTTCGCCAGTTAACTTCTGATTACGCGCCTTTCTACGCATTGACAGCATAAACACATAATTCTTTGATTGACCAATCAAGGAATTTTCCCGGTCACTGGAAGGAGCACGCATGACCGACATCAACCCGCGCATCGCGCCGGCAGCAGGCGTCGCATACGAACAGCAACTCTCCCGGAGCCTCACGATGCGGGAGAACATCTTTATCACCCTGTCGTCGGTCACTCCGGCGTCAAGCGTGTTCATCATCGTTCCGGCCATCCTCTTGGCGGCAGGCGGCGCTTCGGTCCTGACAATGGCCATCGCCGCGGTAGCTGCCATCTTCGTGGGCATGTGTTACGCGGAGCTGGCAGCGACCTATCCGGTAACGGGTGGTGAATACACCTGGGCGGCAAGACTTCTGGGTCGGCCAGCGGGATTCGCATTGTTCTTGCTCACACTCGTCAGCGGTATCTTCATCATCGCGGTGATCGCGTTGGGTACAGGTGAATATCTCGGGGTTGCGTGGTCCGGGCTGTCCGGCAAGTGGATTGGGGTGGGGGTCATCGTCGTCACGACGGTCGTCGCCACGTTGAACATCCGAACCAATGCTTGGGTCACCGGACTCTTTCTCGTGATCGAGATAGCTGCCGTGACTGTGCTGGCGATACTGGGTTTTGCGCATGTGTCGCGCGGTCCGGGGGAGTTCGTCCACGCACAAACCATCGTCGACGGCTCACTGAGCCCTGTTGGATTCTCGGCCCTCGTCACGCTCGTACCGGTGGCGCTGTTCGCCTACAACGGATACGGAGCGGCCGTGTACTACGTCGAGGAAACGAAGAACGCCGGCAAGATGATAGGGCGGGTGATCATGGTCTGTCTCGCCGTTACCGTCGCCGTTGAGATCATCCCTCTGATGGCAGTGGTCGTCGGGGCACCATCGATGAAAGATCTTCTCTCGGCCGAGGCACCGATGAACTACTTTCTCATCGCACGCGGAGGGCCGACGCTCAACGTTGTCATCAGCGTCGGCATTGCGATCGCGATCATCAATGCGGTCATCGCGATCATTCTGCAGATCGCGCGACTCGTATTCGCATCGGCCCGCGACCGATCGTGGCCGAAGCCGGTCGACGACGTGCTCGGCCGCGTGCATCCTCGCCTGCACACACCCGTTGCCGCCACTGTGCTGGTTGGCCTGGTGGCGGCCGTCGCCGCCGCGTTCCTGCCACTCGACTGGCTCGTCAATGCAACCGGAGCAACCACGGTGGTGCTCTACCTGATGGTCGCGTGTGCGGCGCTACGTCTGCGACGCAGGGGAGCACCGACGAGCCGTGGCTACCGAATGCGCTTGTGGCCTCTGGCCCCGCTCGTCGTGATCGCGGTGTGCCTCTACGTCTGCTATCAGCTCATCACACCGGGGACATGGGTCCAATTGGCGATCGCGGTCGGCACGCTGGTCGCGGGTGCCCTGTACTACATCGCCTATCTCTACCCGCGTCGTGCCGATCGGTGGACTCTGCCCGACCCGATACACGAGGACGTGTGAGTGGCGTGCAGATTCAGATCATGTTCTTCCTGGTGAGCCAATGCATCACCGGCCACCCGATGAACACCGGAAGCCAACAGGTCAGTACGCGGTAGAGCAGCACACCCGGGACAGCAACTGCCGAAGGAACACCAAACGCCGCCAGGCCACCGATCAGTGCCGCCTCGACGGCCCCGACACCGCCGGGCGTCGGGGCGGCGGAGGCCAACGTCCCGCCGACCATCGTGACCACGGTGACTGTGATGAACGAGACATTCCCCCCGAACGCGTGCACGCTTGCCCAGAGCGCGAGTGCACCGCCGAGAGTCGTTGCGCCACAACCCAGTGTGATGATGCCGAGCCGTTTGGGTTCACGCGCCACCGCGCGCAGGTCGGCGAATACCTCGATGAGTCGTGGACGCAACGAGGCACCGAGCCAGTGGCGAAGCGTCGGAATGAACAAGAAAAGACCGATCGCACCGAGCACGATTCCCGCGACGAGGTAGAGCACCGTCGCCGAGGGAACGAAATGCGACAGGTTGGCAGAGGTTCCTGCGATCGCAGTGAAGAACAACAACAGCACCACATGCACGATCACCTGCACGCTCTGCTGCAGCGCGACAGCAGTCGTCGCCCGAACACCCCCGAGACCGGCCTTCTGCAGAAACCGCGTGCTGAGCGCGAGTCCACCGACGCCGGCCGGAGTTGTCGTCGCGGCGAATGTGTTGGCGAACTGCATAACGGTGAGCTTCCACATGCTCGTGAGACCGTCGGCGCAGGCCCATAGGGCGGCCGCTGCGCCGACGTAGGTGAACATCGACGCCGCCAGACCGGCCGATGCCCACGCCCAGTCGAGGGTGCGTAATTCACTGAAGAAGGTCGGCACCGTGCTGATGAACGGGTAGGCCACGTAGACCAGCGCCACCAGCAGGACCAACTGGATGATCTGGGAGCGACTGAACCTCGTGATGGTCTCGGCACGGATCTCGTCTGCGCCTGTCTGCGAACGGATCTCATCGCGCGCCGACGACATCACCTTCTTGGCGTCGCTCAGCTGGTCGCGTATCCGCCTCGGCAACGCCGACGAGCTCAACCGTCGTGACGCGGTCAGGACCGCGTCGGCTCCGAACGCATTGATCGCCGCGGTGACGCCGGGCTCCGGACCGTAGAGGTCGGTTGTGGTGGCGAGCAATTGAGCAATGTCGGACTGGAGCTGGACATCGGTGGCACCGAACTCCGCGAAGTGAAAACCGCCGAACACGATGCGGCCATCGGTGATGGTGATTTGCGCCGCCCGAAGGTCGCCGTGGGCAATCCGCTCCGCGTGCAGCGTGTGCAACGCGGCCCAGATGTCGGCCACCGCGACGTCGTCGCGGCACGTGTGGAGGGGCGTGCCGCGGGGCGGTGTACACGCGTACATCATCCAATCCCGATCAAGGGGCGCAACGGCGACAACACGACTGTTCGACAGACTGAGGTCGTCGACGACGGACGTCATGAGTCCGCGGTGCTCGACCATTCGATGCGCAGATAGCTGCAGCGGTGCTGTTTCCTCCGAGCGCAGTCGGATCTTGCGCCAGAACTCGCGCAGCAGACCTGCGCTGCGCTGATTAGGTCCGTACATGTCGACGATGATGTCGTCGTCGGCGTGGGCGACGAGTTCGAGCGGTCCGCGACTGGCCGGCCGGACCACGCGGAGCGCGGTCACGCGCACACCCCGTTGTTCCAGCATCCGTACCGCATCTTCGAGCGGCACGACCAGCGCGGGCGTGCCCGCGACCCACACAACCAGTGAGCCGACGAACCAACCGGTCGCGAGCCCCAGGACCGCGCGCGCGGGTACGACGGCGCTCACCACGAGGTGGATGGGGACGAAGGCCAGGAGCAGGATCCACCACCAGCGTCGCCAGCGGGCGGGAAGCCACGGTCCCGACACCGTCAGGACGGCGGCAAGCATCGCGATCCAGCGCGGATCGTCGAGGAATTGCGACAGCAGCGAATCGAGCCGTTCGTTGCGATCGAAATGCCATGTCGGGGCGGCGATACCGTTCTCGCTGACCGACAGCGCTAGAAAGCTGATCGCGGCTGCCGTCGCGTACGCCCAGAGCAGTCGCCATTGTCGAGCGGCGAGCAGACCGACGAGGATCATGAACGGGAGTGCCAGAATCGCGATGCCGTACGCGAGATAGACCAACCCGGCCTGGGTGGGCGTCAACACTCCGACGATGTCGGAGATCGACTTCTCCAGTGCCACCCAGTCGCCCCGGGTGATCAGTGAGCTCACGATGACGACAATCAGCACGATCGCCGAGGTAATGAGACGAAGGATGTCCGACGTACGCCGCGTCAGCGGCTGCAGCAGGTCACCGGAGACGGTGACCTCACGTCCGTCGACATCCATCCGCTGCTCGTGTCTTCCCACGTTTCGGCGCACCGACGGTGTGCCGGGCGTAGTCAGACCCCAACATATCGGGACATGCGGCCACAACCCGGGAGGCGACGGGTTACCGAGCCGCTCGCGCTCTCTCGACCACCAGCGCACCGAGGCTCGCGAGATCGGAGTCGGCGTGTGATTGCCTCACGTAGACCTGGAGGTCGGCGACGGCTTGAGCGTGCTCGGCATCGTGGACCAGCGGGCCGGGTCCCAGCGCGCGCCCGACCCGGTCGATCACGGCGCTTGCACGTTGTTCGACCGACCAGCGAACGCAGAAAGCGCGTCGTCTGGCCGCCGCGATGTCTGACGGGTTGGCATCGACCTCGCATGCAGCCACGTCGAGGAGTGCCACAGCCGTCGCGATCTCGGCTTCGACGGCGCCGAGGTGCATCAAGAGGATGTCCGACAGCCCACTGTGCGCCGACGACGCCTTGGCGTACAGCACGTCGGCAACTTTCTGCGTACCGCCAACCCAGCAGGCCGCCACACCGATTCCTCCGTGCCAGAACCCGGCGCGATCAAGGTAGGCACCACGCTCACCGACCGGTCGGCCGACGACGCCGTCGAGGACGACGGTTCCGGTCTCGGTGCGATTCATGCCCGCGTTGGTCCAGTCGGCAGGCTCTCGGCGTACACCCTCCGCGCCGAGTTCGACGGCGAACATTCGACGCTCACCACCGCCGTTGAGAACGTCCGCGGTGATCAGTGCGTGATCACACGACAAGACTCCCGAACACCACGGCTTTGCTCCGGTGAGGAGCCACCGGCCTCCGCGCCGAAGCTCAGCGGTCACGCGCGGCACGGGAGGCTCCGCGGCCCACACGCCCCAGAACTCACCTGGTTCGGTGCCACGGCCGGTCAACTCGTGGAGAATGGCATCGGCGTCGAAGTGCGCCTCCACCAGCCGTCCGACGGCGATGTCGACATGACAGAGCTCCCGCAGGGTTCCCCATCGCGTCCGTGTCTCGCTCGCGCCGGGAAGCGGGACGGCAAGGCCGTCGTCAAGGAGATCGCGAGCTCGCGCCGAGGCGTCGTCGATCATGCGTAGCCTCCCGTCTGAGCGGTGGCGGGAAATGATGGAGCGGGACATGAGGCGGAATCGAGCGACCGTAGGTAAGCGGCGAATCCGTGCTCTGCCCGACCTTGTGCACGGGTGGATGTGATCACCGGCGCATGATGCGACGAGACGACCCGCGCACCGAAAGCTCGGACACGATGCACCAATTCGACGTCCTCGCCGTGGGGTATCGGCGCAAACCCGCCCACCGCGTGATAGGTGGTGGCGCGCATTCCGAGGTTCGCGCCATGAATGTGACTGTGTCCCTCCCTATTCCGATACGACTCGGTGTAGCGACGCTCGACATGTCGCGTCCACCCCGTCCATCCGTCGGGCGTCACGGTGCCGAGGTAGCAGTCGGCACCGTCGTCGGCGAAGTGAAGTTGCTGCTGGAACCAGTTTGGCGGCACCCGGCTATCGGCGTCGGTGCTGGCAAACCACGTCGCAGCGTCATCGACGGCACGCCCGGTGCCGTGTCGCGCGAAGCCTTCTCGACGCGCGGCCCCCACAGAGCCGAAGGAACACGAAATCACTCTCACGCCGAGTGGTATTCGACGTGCGGTCGCATCCGTACAGTTGTCGAGGACCACCGTCACTGCCACCTCGTGCGGGGTGTTGCGCGCCGCGACGAGAACGCTCGTCACACAATCGGCGACGAGATCTTCCTCATTGTGCGCCGGCACCACAACGGCAATCCGGTTGACGGCAGTCGGTGAGGTAGCGGCAGTCGGTGAGACAGCCGTAGTAGATGAGACAGGGGTAGTAAATGCACGCACGGGGCCCCCAGGACGGGTCGGACGATCGCGATGCCCATTGGCTGAAGGCGTGGTTACCCAACTCTAGCCCGTACGCGCGCGAACAATCATGATCGGCGAGGTCACGCGGCACTTTCGAGCGCGAGCAGGGCCGACTTGACCTCCAACCCGCCGAGGTAGCCGCCGAGCGTCCCGTCGGTGCGCAACACCCGATGACAGGGAACCACCACGGGCAGCGGGTTGGTGGCACAGGCCGTTCCGACAGCTCGAATCGCGGCGGGATTGCCGACCCGCTGAGCGAGTTGCTTGTACGTCGTGGTCTGCCCGTACCCGATCTGCGGCAGGTATCGCTGCACCTGCTCGCGGAAACCCGAGGACAAACGATGATCGAGAGCCAGTCCGAACTCGTGTCGGCGTCCGTCGAAGTACTCGTGGAGTTGGGCGGCCGCGTCGTCGAGCATTGCCGGCGCTCGAAGAATTCGTGATCCGATCCTGGTCGCCAGGTCGTCGAGGACCGCGTCGAATCCCTCGTTCTCGAAGGCGACGCGCACGAGTCCCGCCTCTGTCGCCGCCAGCAACAGTGTGCCGATGGGCGTATCGACGGTTCGGTAGCCGACGTCGAGAAGTCCTTGTTGCACTGCACCGATTTCCAGCCGCGCGTGCAGGGCGGTGAGATCGTCCTCGGAGACCGCGAACTGGATTCCCAGTTCAGTTGTATTGTCACTCATGGGTTTTCGTGTCCTCGTTGATCGTCGGCATCTATGTAGGTGCGTCGTAGCGCTTTCATGCCGTCGGCGGCAGCTCGCCGGACAGCGTCTGGGGTACTGCCGAGCAATTCAGCGGTCTCGGTGTGGGGCAAACCACCGATGTAGTGGTAGGCAATGGCGAGGCGTTGACGGTCGGGGAGTAGGGCCACCGCGTCCCACACTCCCGCACGATCGGGGGCCGCAGAATGCAGGTCTGCCGCCTCCGGGATGTTTTCGGTGGGGGTCGGACGACGCTGTCGTCCCCGGATGATGTCGATGGCCTTGCGTTGGGCAACTCGCACCAACCACGCCTCGACGTTCACATCCTCAGCGAGGTCCGGCCAGGCGCGCAGCGCCGCCAGAAAGGTCTCCGACCAGGCGTCATCGGCGTCGGGTCCGCTACCAAGGGCGGCCCGGCAGACTCTCAGTACCGTTGCACCGTGCGTCGACACAGCACGCTCGAAAGGCTCTTTCATGTCCATCACACGGTAAACGCCGCGGAACCGGAGAACGTGAGATCGCCGTTCGTAGCAGTCAGAACAACCTCGATGCTCGGATCTCCTTCGGCTCCTCGAGTTCGAGAAGCCACCGCTTGCGCTGCAGCCCACCTGCGTAACCGGTCAGTGAGCCGTCGGCCCCGATCACCCGATGACACGGGATCACTATGCCAACAGGATTGCGCCCTACAGCCTGCCCGACGCGCTGCGCCTGCTGCGGCATCCCGATCTCCGCTGCCACCTGACCGTAGGTCGTGGTCGTGCCAAACGGAATGCCGCGCAACGCATTCCACACCGCCTGGTGGAACGCGTCGCCGTGAGTGTGGACCGGTAGGTCGAAGTCGGTTCGGTCACCCGCGAGGTACTCGACAAGTTGCGATGCCGCGGCGTCGACCAACGCATCGTCGTCGACGTGGTCACCCAACGCCGCGTCCTTGGGACGATGTCGCTGATCGGAGAAGTAGATCCCGGTGATCGCTTCGCCTGTCGCGACGATTGTCACAGCACCCAGCGGGGTCACGACCGCGCCGCATCTCGCTGTGCTCCCCGCGCCCTCCGTGTGTCCATTCATCATCTTCACGCTTCCTGTCTCGTCCACATTGCTCATCGCCACGCAGTCGCACAGTGCCCTCCAAACGTGAGATCTGTGTGGACATCGACCCGTCGACCGGCAATGGCTGCCCGCTGAATCGTCATCGTTCGATGTCTGGTTGCCCACTCGGAGCAGTGCGCTCGGGGTCGGCATCCGCGGTGGCCGGATTGTCGAACGAGACCTCGATTTCCTCGAATCCCTTGCTCCGTTGTGCCTGTGCCTGCGCGGTATACGCGGCCTCGTCGCCAGGAGTGAGGACGACGTTGTCCGTGAATGGCGTCAATACCGAACGCGGGTAGAGCTTGTCGACGCGGACAGCATTGCTTTCGACGCAGAAGATGACGAGCACCGCCGCGATGTACAGAAAAGCCAAGAGCCCCAACACCACCGCGAACACGCCGTTGGTCGCACTCGACCTCACGATCACGCGTTGCACGTAGACGCTGCCGAAGGTTTGAAGCGCCTGCCAGCACAGCGCTGCGGCGATCGCTCCGGGTAATACGTCGCGGACGCTCACCGAGCGTGCGGTTCCGATGACGAACGCGATGGTGAATACGGTCGTGTACAAGATCACCGATGCGAGAATCGCCAGAGGCTTGCCCACCGTACCGAGGTCTACCGCGGCGACGAATCCGTTCAACACGGTCAGACCGATGATCGATCCTCCGATTGTCAGCAACAGCACTGCCCCTTTGAGGCGTGCCTGGATCGGATTCGGTCGCTCGTTTCTCGGTACATTCCAGATGATGTTCATGGCGTTCTGAATAGCCACGGCCACTCCGAGTCCGCCGTAGATCGCGCCGATGACGCCGATTGCCACCGTCACACCACTACCGCTGATCGTGCCCGTTTCACGCAGCTGCGAGCCGATGACCGGGATCTGCGATAACGCGGAATCGAGGATTTGTTGCTCGAGTTGAGGGTTGTCGCGCAGCACGATTCCCAGGATCGATGTGAAAACCAGAAGCAGCGGAAACAACGAGACGAACCCGTAGTAGGCGATCAGTGCGGCGAGATAACCGCCCTGGTCGTCGAAGAATTTGTAGAGCACAGCCAGTGGGTATCCGGTTGATGGATGGCGGTGCTGAAAGTTGTCGATTCGCTCGGCAAGTGACAATCGCCCAGATGACAACTCTCGCCTCCCTTGCCTTGAGAATGGCGACGTTGTGCGCTTGCCACGGCCACCGCTTCGACAAATCCTATTCGGAGGCATCCTGATCGGGCAGCACGGCTCGCCGAGCAGACGCGCAACCGACGCCAGAGAAGTAGAAACAACAAGCGGCTCTCACCTGCAGCATGTGCGGGTAAGAGCCGCCGTTGAGCGCGAACTCAGATCTGGCGCGGTTACTGCGTCGGTACGACCTTGCCATTCACCGTGACCTCGACGGTGTTGGTCGACGAGTTCCACGTGATCTTGCCGTGCTCGAAGGTCGACGTCTTGACGTCACCTTCGGTGGTCTCGTCGCTCGTTGCTGCGCCGAGCGGACCCTGCGATCCGCCCTTGCCCTCCGCCGACGGGTTGCCCTCGGCATCGCGCTTGACGTTCCACGCGTCGCGAATCTTGCCCCACGTGATGTACGCCGGGGTGGCCTCTTCGCCATTCTTCGCAGTGATCACGCCGCCGGCGAACTGCTGGAACACAACACCGTTCGAGCCCGTGCCCGATGCCTCGGCACCGGTGCTCGGTGCGCCGAGATCGGTCTTCTGCTGCTCGGTCGCCGCCTGATACTTCGCCGCGATCGGTCCGGTCAGCGTGACCGTGCTTCCGTCAGCCGCTTTGAGCTCCACAGAGGCACCAGCAGCCGCCGAGCCTGACATCCCCGACATCCCCGCCATGCCGGACTCGCTTGCCGATGCCGACGCCGATGCCGATGCCGACGAGCTGGAGTCATTGTCATCGCTGCAACCGGCAGCGATGAGGGTGACTGCCGATGCCGCCGCAACGACACCGGCGATGCGGCGAGTTGTCTGCTTCATTGGTTCCCTTTCGGTTCGAGACACTGAAGTAGTACACGGTCGTCAAGACCGCGTTCAGGACCGTAACCACATCCGACGACCAGACTCGACGAGAACTCGCCGACTGGTGCAGTGTTGCAACATCAGTCTGGCGAAGCCGACGTAGCGGACAAGGATCGTGTCCCAATCGTGAGTTCCACGTCCAAGAAACCCGCTATGGGGCGGCGGAATACGTTGGGTCCATCGACAGTTGGAACCATCGACGGCGTCGGATTCATTGCCCCGGGTCCCACCCTTCACCGCTTAGAGCGGATTTTTCGCCGAGAGGCGCATGACCGATTCCGTCCATTTCAGAAGCCGTCGACCGCCTCGGTCGGCGGCTTCTTGTCTGTCGGGGTCGCGCAGACGCGGCTCACGATTTTTGGTGGGCTGCCGCCGAACCGTGGCGTACCAGTCCGCGCCGAGTGGAGAGAATGCCAGATCACACTGTCCGGAAAGACAACACCTCATCTCGATCCGGAACAGGATCCGCACTTAGCCAACTAGCGTCGACGTTGTTCGAGTTCGATCCTGACGCGGGCGCACGATGTGCGACGACAAAAGGCGAGACGCACGTGTACCGAAGTAATGGAAATTTCGAGGCATTCGGACGGCCGGATTAGCCGGCAGATGTTGACGGCAAGAGTGCCTACTTCGTCGGTTCCGGACTCGCGTGCCTGGCTGGCGCGGCGTTCCTGATTCGTGATGCCGCGGTGGACGCGAGATGGAGGCGCATTTCGCGGCCCTGTGGGATCTCTTCAAATCGATCCCGTCACTCGCCATCGACAACGCGTCGGTGCTCGACGAAATGTACTGGCTGCACAAGACCAATCCCAGCTCGAACCCGGCAACTGGACTGACGGCACCCGAGGACGAGCACGCCGACGCCGCGACCCTCCAGGTCGCGGCGTCGGCTTGTCTGAATCTGCGACCATCCGCGTAGATTGACGGAATGCCGTCGTCGAAGGACTCCGCTGGTCCGTCTGAACCTGCTGGTCCATCTCACCCCGCTGGTCCGTCCACAGCCGTGCAGATCGATCGCGATGACGAAATCGTGATCCTGCGCCTCAATCGGCCGGACCGGCTCAACGCCTTCACACATGAGATGGGCGAAGAGATCAAGGCTGCACTCGAGGTCACCGACGCGGACGATTCCGTGCGCGCCGTCGTGATCACCGGAAACGGCCGGGCGTTCTGCGCAGGCGCCGACCTGGAGTCCGGTGCTGACACGTTCGTCCACGGCGAGACCACCCCGGGGGTCGTTCCACCCGACTCCGGCGGGCAGACGTCGCTCCGGATCTTCGATTCTTTGAAGCCCGTGGTGGCGGCGATCAACGGCCCCGCAGCCGGTGTCGGGGTGACGATGACGCTGCCCGCCGACGCCCGCATCGCCTCCGACGACGCCAAGTTCGGCTTCGTGTTCACCCGTCGCGGCTTGGTGCCCGAGGCGTGCTCGTCGTGGTTCCTGCCACGCCTCGTGGGCATCCCGATAGCGCTCCGATGGACGTATGGCGGCCAGATGGTCAGTGCCACAGAGGCATTGGACGCCGGCCTGGTCCAGCAGGTTGTCCCCAAGGATCAGGTTGTCGACACCGCGATCGCCGTGGCACGCGACATGACCGCCGACAGTGCCCCCGTGTCGGTTGCTCTGACGCGTCAGTTGATCTGGCGGATGGCGGGTGCGCCGACTCCTCGTGAAGCGCACGAGGCAGATTCCAAAGCGATCTTTGTCAGGGGTTCCATGCCCGACGTCGCCGAGGGCGTGACCGCGTTCCTGGAGAAGCGTCGAGCGGTGTTCACCGACAGGGTGTCGAGCGATCTGCCCGAGATCTTCTGATCGTCGGCGCAATTCACCCACCAGCGAGTCCCACATCCTCGAACGGAAGGTACCCATGGCCGACGTCGACGTGAGTGTCGAATCGAATCTCTCACCCGAACAGGCGTGGAATCTGGCGTCCGACCTCTCGCGGTTTCCCGAATGGATGACGATCTTCGGAGGTTGGCGCAGTGACCTTCCAGACCAGATCACCGTTGGGACCAATGTCTCGTCGCTGATCAAGGTCAAGGGATTTCGCAACGTCATCCACTGGACGGTGACCGAATACTCTGAGCCAGAGAAGATTTCACTCTCAGGACACGGCATCGGCGGGGTTCGGATCGGACTACGAATGACGGTGACGAAGACGACGAGCGGTTCTCGATTCCACCTCAACGCCACTCTCGACGGCGGCTTGCTGAGCGGTCCCATCGGCCGCCTCGTCGCCAAGGTCATCACCTCCGACGTTCGACGGTCCATCGAGAATCTCGCGGCGCTCCACTGACCGAAGAAGGCGTCCGCGATGCCCGACATGAGAGGTTTTTCTATCGGGCGATAGGCTCCAAGACGGTGTCCGGCGGCCTGACCGGCCGTTTCGGCGAGCGTATGGAGGTGTGTGAGGTGTCGTTCTTCGACGAGAAGGTGCAGGATCTCTACGACGAGGTGGTGGCCCGCAATCCGGGCGAAGTCGAGTTCCACCAGGCGGTACGCGAGGTGTTCGACAGCCTGGGGCCGGTGTTGGCCAAGCACCCGCACTACGCGGACACCGGGATCATCGAGCGCCTCTGCGAACCAGAACGACAGATCATCTTCCGCGTGCCCTGGGTCGACGACGCAGGACGAGTGCGGATCAACCGTGGTTTCCGGGTCGAATTCAACTCCGCACTCGGACCGTACAAGGGTGGCCTGCGGTTCCACCCGAGCGTCTACCTCGGAGTGATCAAGTTCCTCGGGTTCGAGCAGATCTTCAAGAACGCGCTCACCGGCCTCCCCATCGGCGGGGGCAAGGGCGGCTCGGATTTCGATCCCAAGGGTCGATCCGACGGCGAGATCATGCGGTTCTGCCAATCATTCATGACCGAGCTGTACCGCCATATCGGCGAGCACACCGACGTCCCGGCGGGTGATATCGGCGTCGGTGGTCGGGAAATCGGCTACCTCTTCGGGCAATACAAGCGCATCACCAACCGCTACGAGTCCGGCGTACTCACCGGCAAAGGATTGTCGTGGGGCGGCTCGCAGGTGCGGACCGAGGCCACCGGCTATGGCGTCGTCTTCTTCGTGCGCGAGATGCTCAACGCCAGGGGACAAGACCTCGACGGCAAGCGCGTCGTCGTCTCCGGCTCCGGCAACGTCGCACTGTATGCGATCGACAAGGTCCACCAGCTCGGCGGCCGGGTTGTGGCCTGCTCGGATTCCGGTGGCTACGTCGTCGATGAGGACGGGATCGACCTCGAGCTCCTCAAACAGATCAAGGGCGTTCAACGCGGGCGTGTCTCCGACTACGCCGAGAAGCGTGGTGCACCAGCATATTTCGTGTCCTCGGGCTCGATCTGGGATGTGCCGACAGACATCGCGATTCCCTGCGCCACGCAGAACGAACTGAACGCCGACGACGCCGCGAACCTCATCGCCCATGGCTGCACCATCGTCGCCGAAGGCGCCAACATGCCGTCCACCCCGGAGGCGATCAAGGCCTTCTCGTCGTCGGGTGTCCTGTTCGCTCCCGGTAAGGCCGCCAACGCCGGCGGTGTCGCGACAAGCGCACTCGAGATGCAGCAGAACGCTTCTCGCGACTCGTGGAGCTTCGAGCACACCGAACTACGACTGGCCCAGATCATGCGCGGCATCCACGAGAACTGCCTGCGGACAGCCGACGAATACGGGGCGCCCGGCGACTACGTGCTCGGCGCAAACATCGCGGGGTTCACCCACGTCGCCGACGCGATGCTGGCGCTCGGGGTGATCTGACGCGCCGCGCCATTGCCGCACGCCCGGTTGATCGGTGAGCCCCAGCTGACCGTTCGCCACCGTTGCTGATTCGCCGGCATGGTTGCCAAGCGTCGGTGCCTTCGGCACGGTGGAGGTATGAGCGAACACACGAGTGTCACCGTAGAACGAGTCATCGATGCACCGGCCGACCAGGTCTTCGACGTGCTCAGCAATCCTCGGCGCCATCCGGAACTCGACGGTTCGGGATTCGTCCGCAGCGTCGACCATGCCGATCGGATTCAGGAGGTCGGCGACGTATTCACCATGAACATGGAGGGTGCGCACATGGGCGGGGAGTACAAGACCGACAACCATGTCACCGGCTACGCCAAGGACAAACTCCTGGCGTGGCAGACCGCACCTGCCGGCACCGAGCCTCCCGGGTGGGAGTGGGTGTGGGAGCTCGAAGCCCAGGGCCCGGATAAGACGCTCGTGCGTCACACCTACGACTGGTCGAAGGTCACCGACAAGGATCTCCTCAAGAAGGTCAGCTTTCCGCTGGTCACCGAGGAACAGCTCGAGGACACACTGGGACGTTTGGCCGCGGCGGTCAGCGGCTGAGAACCGGCGGCGCCATCACCGATGAGTTCCGCGCTCGCGCATGGTCAGTCGTAGGGTGACTGCGATCAGCAGTCGCTGACGACGAGGACAAGGAGTCTGACGATGGCACGCAAGGCGCAGGTACGGGTCGACCTGATGAACGTCTCGCTCGACGGCTACGCCGCAGGCGATCACATCACGCTGGACGAACCGATCGGCGGCGCCGGCGAACTGTTCGGCAACTTCGACGGACGCGTGATCGCCGGCGTCCAGAATGCGGACGCGCCGATCAGTGCCGACCGCGTCTTCTCCAGCGTGTGGGGTCAGGGTGTCGGAGTGGAGATCATGGGCCGCGGCAAGTTCGGGCCACAGCAGGGCGAGTGGCCCGACGACGGATGGCGCGGGTGGTGGGAAGACGAACCCCCGTTTCAGACTCCGGTGATCGTGTTGACCCACCACGAGCGCGAACCCATCACGTTCGACAATGGAACCGTCTTCCATTTCGTCGACGCCTCGCCCGCGAAAGCGCTCGAACTCGCCCTCGACCTGGCGGAGGGTGGAGACGTGCGTATCGGCGGGGGACCATCGACGGTGAATCAGTTCCTCCGCGACGACCTCGTCGACTTCATGCACCTCTCCATCAACCCCATCGTGCTCGGCGGGGGAGTATCGCTGTGGTCAGGACTCGGCGGGATTCACACACGCTTCGATATCGAGTCTGTCCCGACGACGACCGGGCTGATCCATCAGTTCTGGAACCGCAAATAGGGACCAGGACAAATTAGGGACAAGGAATCGTAAGCAAGACCCGATCTGCTTCTCGCTGGCTAGACTCATTCGATCAGCGTCGATGACCTGCGAGGTACGGACTATGCGAGTGAAGTGTGCAGCAACGCGTTCGTTGGTCGTCGTCGCGACGATCGCCCTGTTCGTCGGGTCGATTCTGGTCGGGTCTTCGGCAGCCCGTGCCGATGTGATCGCGCCCGCCGCCGGCTACGGCTTCGCCCAGGGCGCCCCGCAATTGACCATGAGTGCGGCGGATCTAAACAGGGAACTCGACGCTGTATCGAAGACGAACGGCCAGTGGTTGCGCGTACTCGTCAACTGGTCGGCGATCGAGAGCACGAAGGGCACGTACAACTGGGCGGTGACGGACCGGGTGATCTCAGCGGCACGTGCTCACAAGCTGAAGGTGCTCTCGTTGGTGTTGTCGACTCCGGCATGGGCACGACGCGGGGGTGCGTTGGCGGGGATGTACGCACCCCCGTCAAACCCCGCGAGCATTGCCCCGTTCCTGAAGGCTTTCATCAAGCGCTACCCCGACGTGACGCGTCACGAGATCTGGAACGAGCCGAACCTGCCGGCCTTCTGGGGGTTGTATCCGGCGAATCCCACCGAGTACACGGCGTTGCTGAAGGCGTCGTATACCGCGATCAAAGAGGTACAGCCGTCGTCGACTGTCGTTGCCGCGGGCATGAGCCCTGGCGCCGGCGCCGTCGACTTTGTCACCAAGATGTACGCCGCGGGTGCCAAGAACTACTTCGATGCGACTGCCATGCACCCGTACGTGTTTCCGAAGGGCATAAACTCAACGCCCAACGGCTGGAGCGAGACTCAGCAGATCCGATCGGTGATGACGTCGAATGGCGACTCCGGCAAGAAGATCTGGCTTACCGAAATGGGTGCTCCGACCCGACCGGCTGCGGGGACATCGGGTTCCAGCAACCTGGGTCTTGGCTCACTGGGATTCGGGGCAACCGACATGGTGACCCAGCAGGAGCAGGCGACGCAGATCGTCGACGTTCTGCGGGCGGCCGGACAGTCGGGCTATTGCGGCCCCGCGTTCATCTACTCGGTTCGGGACCAGGGAACGTCGTCGAATAATCGGGAAGACAACTTCGGTGCGCTGCTCACCAACAACTGGCAGCCAAAGATCGCGGCGACGGTGTTGGCGAAATAGGACCGACGGCATGCGCGACGTCGCCCCTCACGACCGCACAAACACCCCGTTGTTGGACGCGTCGTCGTAGTACTCGATGGACATGCCGGGGCCGTCGAAGGTGACCTTGGAGATCGACCCGGGTTCGGCGTTCTCGTTCTGCAGCGTGAACGTGTAGGTGTTGCCGTCCCAGTGACGCAGTTCGCGCTTCGTAACGCCGCCGGGGCCCATGTCGAGCATCAGCTTGCCACCGTTGTCGCGAACCTCGGCCTGCCCGTACACCGGGTTCTGGTAGACGCCAACGTATGTCGAAAGCGGCTGCGCTGGTGTCGGATTGGCGGGCGGGGATTGCCCCACCAACGATCCCACAGGCTTACTCATGTCGGCAAATGCGTTGCCGTAGAGCGTTGCCCAGTCGTGCTTCACCTCGCCGAACTGCACGATGTCGGCAAACTTGCCGGTGAGCGTCTCCGCGGCACCGATGGGCGCGGCGTTGGTCAACGCCACGATGCCGAGGTCGGCCGAGGGGATCATCAGGAAGGTGGTACCCGCACCGCTCGCGAACGCACCCGAGTGACTGAACTGCGTACGCCCCGCCTCGGTGACCGATGAGTTGAAGCCGTACCCGTAGAAGCCGGCACGATCGTCGGGAGCCGCTGCGGGAGACGACACGATCTGTGGAGTCAGCGCTGGCGTCAGCGCGTCGGCGTCGACGATTCGCTGCCCGGAACTGGTCGTGCCGCCTGCGAGCACCATCGACATCCAGTGCGCCATGTCGTTGACCGACGACGACACCCCGCCCGCGGGCGACTGCGCGTCAGGTTGCCGCGGATACGGCGACACGACCCACTGCCCGTTGGACTTGATGTGCCCGACCGCGCGATTGTCGCGGCCCGCGAAGTCGGAGTAGCGAGAACTGGTGCGCGACATACCCAGCGGGCCGTAGATCTCGTTCTGCGAGAGGGTTGCCCAGTCGGCGCCTGCTTTGTTGGCTGCCGACGTCGCGGCTGCGGTGAGGCCGAAGTTAGTGTAGTCGTAGGTGATCCGGAATGGGGAAAGTGGCATCGCTGACAGTCGGCTGATCACTTGCTCCCGGTTGTACCCGAGATCTTCTATCTTGTCGCCGGCATGCTCGGGTAGTCCGGAGCGGTGGGCGTACATATCGGCGATCGTGACGTTGGAGGTGACGTACGGATTGGACAGCGCGAAACCTGGATAGTTCGTCGCGACCGGCGTGTCCCAACCGACGACCTTGTCGGTGACGAGCTTCGCGATCACGGTCGAACCCACCGATTTGGATACCGACGCCAGCTGGAACACCGTGTCTGCGTTCACCTTTGCGCGAGTGGATACGTCGGTGACTCCGAAACCCTTGGCGTACTTGACTTCACCGCCCTGCACCACTGCTACAGCCAGACCTGGAATCTTGGTGCGCGACATCAGGTCCGATACCAAACCGTCGAGCCTGCCCACGGCGTTGCCCACCGCGTTGTCGGGCAGGGGATTGGCCACGGCCGCATTGGGATCGGCCGGCTGAGATGACTCCGACGGCTTACTGCTCGACGTGGTGGTCGAGCATGCGGCCAGCGGCAGAGCCACCGCCAGCACGACCGCACCCAGGACGCGCCGTCGACGATGGGGTTTCTCATGGTGTTGGCTTTGACGGTCTTGACTTTGATGGAGTCGACTTTGATGGAGTTGGCTTTGATGGTGTCGACGCAGCAGAACGCGTTCAGCGGGACCGGTCATCGCCGCACCTCCACAGGTGTGATGCAGTTCACTAGCCTGCATTTCGGAGGAGATTACTCCCTCATCAGCCGCGATACCGCCCGGTTGGTCGCACCAGGCCTGCTCGGCTTCCCGTTTTCAGTCATTTCTGAACCGTCTTCGTAAAGCCGACCTGGCCTTTTACAGTCAGGCACCTCCGAGATTGACTGAAAACGGGAGACGTCTGGAACCTTGCGGTCGGAGGCCGGGTTGGCCCACGACGTGTCAGGCGTAGCCGCTGTAATCGGTGGCTTTGTTGCCGACCCCTGGCGTCGAAGATCCGTACTCAGCGAGATACGCGGCTTCCCAGCGCGGCCAGTCGAGGAAGCGGTCGCCTGCGTTGTCGCGGTACCGCCGGTAGAGCCGCTTCTTGGTGAGCCACAACGATCCTCGTGCAGTGTTGACGGCGGCTCGTGCGGCTCGACGACCGCGATCGACCTCCACGGGATTCAAGGCAGGTTGTGCCTTGTCGGAGAAGATCGAGCGCTTGGGAGTGCGTGCCATGAGATCTGCCCCCTCGTCTGGTCTGGGGCTCAACTCTTGCAGGTTGGTGGGGCCTTGAAAAGTGTTGCGTCGGTTGCTTGAACGAGCGTCGCGGTGCTCTTGTGTGAACGGCGCATCACCACCGGCGCGTCGAACCCTTTCTGGCGCAGTCGATGCACTGGCGTGCGGCGGGCAAGACGTCGAGCCGTTCGGGATCGATCTGCTCGCCGCACGTCTCACATCGTCCGTACGAGCCACGCTCGACCCGCTCGACTGCGGAATCGATCTCGACCAGCCGGTCGCGCGAACGCTGGAGTTGAGCGACGAGGTGTCCGCGCTCGACGGCGAGCGTCGATCCCTCTGGGTCGTGCTCGTCGTCGGACGCCTCGTCGGAGGTCGCCTCGAGCACCGCGGCCAGCCGTGCAGACAGTGACTCGATCAATTCCACCGTTCGATTGCGCTCTGCCACGAGCGTATCGATGGACTGGTTCTGCGAGGTCATGTCAGCAAGATTCTACGTCGGGGATCTGCCACGTCCGAGGCGCGAACGGGCACCAACATCCTCGCCGAGTAAACATCCCCGTGAGCACAACGGGTGCCACCGACGCACGAACATGACAGCTTGACTTCCCATGACCACTTCTTTGACGCCGGATCGTCCTGCACAGGTCGACGACCGTCCCACCAGTTTCGACCCCGCCACGTTCGACGACGTGTACGCGACCATCGCCGCGGGTGCGGTCGAGCGCGAGCGGTCGCGCACTCTTGCGCACCCCGAGGTCGCGCTGCTGTGGGAGCGTCGTTTCGGCGCACAGCGGCTGCCCGTCGAACTCGGTGGCTCCGGCGCGTCGGTGCGCGACCTGTTCACCGAATTGATCGCGCTCGCCGCAGCAGATTCCAACATCACACAGGCGCTGCGCGTCCACTTCTCGTTTGTCGAAGACCAGCTCATCGCACGTAACGACCGACTGATTTCCGCCATCGCCGACGGCATCCTGGTGGGCAACGCGATCACCGAACCAGGCGCGGGCGCCATCGACGGCTACCGCACCGTACTGACCCGAACGGGCGACGAGTGGCGGTTGAACGGCGAGAAGTTCTACAGCACAGGCTCGTTGTATGCCGACCACATCCTCGTGGCCGCTGATCGCGACGGTGAACGGGTCAGCGTCCTCGTTCCGGCAACACGGGAGGGCGTCAAGCGTATCGACGACTGGCGCGGCTTCGGCCAGCGTCTGACCGCAAGTGGCACAACCATTTTCACCGATGTCGTCGTCCACGACGACGAGATCCTCGGTCCCGGATACGGAGCAGCCGGCCCCACGTATGCCACCGCCTACCTTCAACTGTTCCAGTTGGCCGGCCTCGCGGGTATCGCGCAACGCGCGACCGACGACCTGATCGAATGGGTGTCCAAGCGCGAGCGCACATTCACCCATTCCGTCGCCGATCGTCAGCGTGACGACCCGCTGGTTCAGGAGATCGTCGGACGCCTCTCGGCCACCGCGTTTTCGGCACGATCGAGCGTCCTTGCCGTCGCGGATCTCCTCGACGAACTGCTCGCGAACGACCCCGAGGACGCCGAGGCGATCACGCGGGTCGAGCTTGCCGCAGGACAGGCGCAGGCCGCGATCGCGGCCCAGGTACTCGCGGCGACGAACGAACTCTTCGAGGTCGGCGGGGCGTCGATCGTGGCGGAAGAGCTTGCGCTGGACAGGCATTGGCGCAACGCACGTACCCTTGCCGTGCACAACCCGATCAACCAGAAGCTGCGGTCGATCGGCGACTACCTGCTCAACGGAGCCGATCTACCGTATGCCTGGAGTGCCGGTGTGCGCACCGATACCGCTGCGGGCGCCGGAGACGCGAAGGCATAGTGCCTCACGTCGAGCGCAGATCGATCATCAGGAAGACCTTGTCGTAGCGGCGTTCCCCGAACGCGACGAATCTCGGTAGGCGTCCGTACTCGGTGAAACCCAGGGATTCGTACAGGGACAACGCCGTGATGTTGTCGCCGCGCGCATCCAAGGTGAGTACTTCGACGCCGGCTGCCCTGGCATCGTTGATCAGGGCGGCCGTCAGCGCGCGACCGATCCCCATGCCCTGAGCACTCGGGCTGACGGCGATCTTCTCGATGTCGGCGTGCGGCCGATGCGTCGGCCGGGCATAGCGACTCCAGTAGCCAAGGCCCACAAGCACATCGTCGACGTACGCAGCCCGTAGCGACGCGTCGCCGACTGCGACATGGCTGAGGATCTCGTCGATCAGCTCGGCCACCTCGGCTTCTGCCGGCGGATCAACCCATCCGAGCGCAGCGCCGTCGCGGACCAAGCCGAACAAGATCTGGTGCGCTTCGCGGGCAAACCGCTGGCGCGCCTGCGGATCTCCGGTTAGGCGCGCCGCGTCGACGATCTCGGTGTGCATGGTCGGCAGCATAGCCAACGTGCGCGGCGATGCTCGACGAGCGCGGCGTCGAACTCACTTTCCGGGAGGCCGGAGCTCACCGAAGCGGAAGAACGAATCCCACAGTCCCACATAGGTTGACGAGACGGGACCGCCCGTCGGGTTGGCGTTCGCGTCACCCGGATTCAGCCACTTGTAGGTAATCGTGACGCTGATCGGCGTCGAACCCGTCACCGACACGAAGCCGGTGGGCTTCCCGGCGGAGCCGAGGTACTTTCCGGGTCGGAACAGCAGCACGGCCACGGGCGACGAACCCGTGCCGCCCGACGTGTCGAACGCGGCCCACATCAGTGGCGGGCACCACGGGGTGCGGTCGTTCGACTTGGCGCGCAGCACCCAGTGCAGATCGTTTCGGCCGAGTGGCGGACCTATCTGGCGGAGTCCGCGCTGCACTTCCGACGAAGCGACCGACAGGCATGCTCCGCCGACGGAGGTACCGGCAGCCTGGGCGCCCGGCGGGGCAGCTGCTGCGGGCGCTGCCGCCAGCGACGTCAGGAATGCGGATGCGGCGAGGAAACTCAGTACACGTGTGCGACGACGAGACATTGATGACTCCAAGGTTCGAGTGGACGTTTCCCGGCCCTGTGGGGACTTTCGGCTCGACGTCGTGGCGCGTTAGCCGCCGTACCTTTCGATGCAGGGCAGACGCGCGATCGTTACCGAGTGGACCAGACCCATTGACGGTGGATGGTCGATCTCTGGGCGCATTGCCCGACTGGCTACGCTTGGCCCCATGAGTCTGCTGCTGAACCCTGCCACCAACGACTACTCGCAGTTCGACGCCGAAACCCGCAGGTTGCTGCGCGCGACGATCGACTTTTTCGAGTCCTACGGCAAGGAACGCCTGCTGCAGGCCGATCTGAACGCCGAGTGGGTCAGCGACTTCCTCGAGTTCGAGAAGAAGGAAAAGCTGTTCGCGACGTTCCTCACGCCCGCCGCATATGCCGACGGCGACGAGAACCGACGCTGGGACGCCGCGCGCAATGCCGCGCTCAGCGAGATCTTCGGCTTCTACGGTCTGTCGTACTGGTACGCCGAGCAGGTCACCATTCTGGGTCTCGGGCCGATCTGGATGTCGAGCAACGAGGTCGCCAAAACCAAAGCGGCACAGCAGCTTCTCGATGGCGAGGTGATGGCCTTCGGGTTGTCGGAACGAACCCATGGCGCAGACGTGTACAGCACCGACATGGTGCTGACCGACGACGGTGCGGGCGGATTCACCGCGTCGGGCACCAAGTACTACATCGGCAACGGCAACGTCGCGGGCATGGTGTCGGTATTCGGCCGCCGCGCCGACATCGAGGGACCCGACGGCTACGTGTTCTTCGCCGTCGACAGCAGACACGAGAACTACCGTCTCATCGACAACGTCGTGCACGGACAGATGTTCGTGTCGACCTTCGAGCTCGACAACTATCCGGTCAGCGCCGACGACATCCTGCACACCGGCCCCGAAGCCTTCGCCGCCGCGTTGAACACGGTCAACGTCGGAAAGTTCAACCTGTGTCACGGTTCGGTCGGGATGTGTACGCATTCGCTGTACGAGGCGATCGACCACGCCAACAACCGGATCCTCTACGGCAACCCGGTCACCGACTTCTCGCACGTCCAAGGCAATTTTGTCGACGCGTTCGCGCGACTGTCGGCAATGAAGCTGTTCAGCGACCGCGCCGTCGACTACTTCCGTTCGGCGAGCCTCGACGACCGCCGCTACCTACTGTTCAACCCGGTGACGAAGTCGAAGGTGACCTCCGAGGGCGAAACCGTGATGACCCTGCTACTCGACGCGATCGCCGCCAAGGGCTACGAGAAGAATACGTACTTCCACCAGGCCAACCGCTTCATCGGTTGGCTGCCGCGGCTCGAGGGCACCGTGCACGTCAACGTCGGGCAGATCCTCAAGTTCATGCCCAACTACCTGTTCGGACCGGTCGAGTACCCAGAGATCGAGACGCGACTCGACGCCACCGACGACGCATTCTTCTTCGCGCAGGGGCCTGTCGGCGGTGCGGGCAAGGTGCGCTTCGGCGATTGGACCGCGCCGTACGCGGCGCGTACCGATGTGCCGAACGTCGCGGTGTTCTACGAACAAGCGCAGGCACTGCAGAATCTCTTGCAGACCGCTGCGCCCAGCGCTGAGCAGCAAAAGGACCTCGACTTCGTCCTCACCATCGGACACCTGTTCTCGCTGGTCGTCTACGGACAGTTGATCCTCGAGCAAGCCGCGATCATCGGACTCGACGCCGATCTGCTCAACCGGATCTTCGACTTCCAGATCCGCGACTTCTCCGGCTACGCCGTGTCGCTGTACGGCAAGCCGACGGCCACACCCGAACAGCAGTCGTGGGCGCTCGACGCCGTCCGACGACCCGTCGCCGATGCCGACTCCTTCGACAGGGTCTGGCAGCAGGTGAAGGAGCTCGACGGCGCTTACGTGATGCCTGCCTGACAGCCGGCGATCAGTACAGTCGGCGGTGCGCGACGCCCAGCCGCGTCAACCACCTCGAGGGAGCTCCACATGGACTTACCTGATGACGTCGTCGAACTACTGCGCACGCCCGCACTCTGCTACGTCGCAACCGTGATGCCGGACGGATCACCACAGTTGACCCAGACCTGGGTCGACACCGATGGCAAGCACGTGGTGATCAACGTCGTCGCGGGCATGCAGAAGGCCCGCAATTTCGAAAGGGATCCGCGAGTCGCGGTCGCGGTCTCTGATCCCGCGAATCCAGCGCTGTTCACTCAAATTCGCGGTCGGGTAGTCGAGATGACCACCGACGGAGGCGTCGACTCGATCAACGAGTTGGCGCAGAAGTACACCGGCAGGCCGTACGCCTGGTACGGCGGGCAGGAGCAGACCCGCATCATCGTCACGATCGAGGCCGACCGGATATCGCGGGTGCCGTGACGGCTGCCCGGCCCCGCACCTCATCTGTGCACAGCTACCTTCGGCAGTACAGAAGGTAAATCGCGACAGATGAGGTGCGGGCAAAATCGATATGTCCGTCGATGTTGCGGCAGAACCGAGTTCGTCAGCTCACGGAAGCCCGCAGCCGGGGGAGTTGCTGCAGCGGGTTGATGCGTTCGACCTCGTAGCGCTCATCTGTGGTGAAGACCTTGCTCAATCCGGGAGCGGGATCGCCTGAGCCCTCGACGAACACCATCTGGCTGAACGGCCAGTCGGAGCCGAAGACGATATGCGAGCGCGGCGCGACCTCCAGCACAGATCGCATCGCAGCTTCCGACGCGCTGAGGGCGGTGTCGAAGTAGAAGGTGCGGATCAGTTGTTGCACATCGAGGGCAGAGGGACGAGGCGCACCAACGGGCCAATGGTTGCCGACAGGCGTTTCCGCAACCACGCCGATGCGCCAGGACAGGAAGGGCAGCGTCCCGCCGGCGTGGGCGAGTTGAAACCGGATACCGGGGTAGCGGCGCAGGGTTCCGCCCGCGAGCATCAGGGTCGCCGCTCGAGTGGTATCAAACGTGAACTCTTCGAGGAAATCCGGCAGTGGCAGTGAGGGTTTGGCGTCGTCGGGGATAGCGGCGGGATGGACGAAGACGAACGCCTCGCGGCGGTTGAGTGCCTCCATGAGCGGCTCGAAACGGGGATCGCCGAGGTAGATGCCGTCGTACGCAGACAGCAACACGACGCCGTCGAGGTGGAGAGTGTCGAGTGCGTACTCGAGTTCGGCGATCGAGGCCGCGACGTCGGGCATGGGCAGTACCGCGAATGCGCCGAAGCGGGTGCGGTGTGTGCGAAAGAGCCTGGCGGCGTACGTATTGCAATAGCGGGCAAGATCGCGGGCCTCTTTGCCGCGCAGGAACGACACACCCGGGTCAGACACCGAGAGTGCCTGGGATTGGATCCCCCAGCGGTCCATGAAGTCGATCGCTGCTTCCGGTGACCACTGTGGGGTGGGATATCCGCCAATGGTGATATGGCCGTGTTCGAGCAGTGCGGCACGGTACTCAGGCGGCAGGAAATGGGCGTGAAGATCGATCCGGTACCTTCCGGACGGTGCGGCCGAAGCGGTCGCCGGCACAGCGCTCGTTGCGACGGCGACTCCTGCGGCCGCCGCGCCTGCACCGATCAACAGCGACCGACGGCTCATGCCGAAGGACTCGCCAGTGCTGGGCGAGGACGGGTTGATATCAGCAGTCATCGGTTGTGGGCCTCTCGGGAAATGAGTGTGGACGCTTAGGCGTCATGGGTGAGAACGGCTGTCTGAGAACGGCTTCCGGCGACCAAGTCCAACGCGATGTCGACGAGCATGTCTTCTTGCCCGCCGACCATGCCCCGTCGGCCTGCTTCCACCAGCAGGCTGCGGGCATCGACGTCGTAGCGCTCGGCAATGCTCTCGGCGTGACGCAGAAAGCTCGAGTACACACCGGCGTATCCGAGAGTCAGCGTTTCGCGATCGACGCGCACGGGCCGGTCCTGCAACGGGCGGACGATGTCGTCGGCGGCGTCTTCGAGCGCATTGAGGTCACAGCCGTGTTCGATTCCGGCTCTCGACGCGGCCGCCACGAACACCTCCAACGGAGCGTTGCCCGCGCCTGCGCCCATACCCGCCAGCGACGCGTCGACACGATTCGCGCCATGCTCGACAGCCACGAGCGAGTTGGCCACGCCCAGTGAGAGGTTGTGGTGTGCATGGATGCCGATCTCGGTGTCGCCGTGCAGAACTCCACGCATCGCGTCGCAGCGCTCGGCGACGTCACGCATGGTCATCGCGCCTCCGGAATCGACGACGTAGACACAGGTGGCGCCGTAGGACTCCATCAGCACGGCTTGCCGCGCCAACTCCTGCGGACTGGCCATGTGGCTCATCATCAGAAAGCCGACGGTGTCCATGTCGAGTTCACGGGCAGCGGCGATGTGCTGGGCGGAGATGTCTGCCTCGGTGCAGTGCGTCGCGACCCTCACCGTGCGCGCACCGGCGCCATGAGCGTCCTTGAGGTTCTGCACAGTTCCGATCCCGGGTAGGAGCAGAGTAGCCACAGTCGCTCGTTTCACCACGCCTGCAACGGCTTCGATCCATTCCAGGTCGGTGTGGGCACCAAAGCCGTAGATGCAACTGGAGCCGGCAAGGCCGTCGCCGTGCGCCACCTCAATCGAATCCACACCGGCCGCATCGAGTGCCGTGGCGATGGTGACCGCCTGATCGGTTGTGTACTGGTGCCGGATCGCGTGCATGCCGTCTCGCAGCGTGATGTCGCTGACATACACCTTGCTCACCGTGTGGCTCCTGTTGTCTGCGCGGCATGAACTGCAATGCGTTCGGCGGTGGCTTTCGCAGCCGAGGTCATGATGTCGAGATTGCCTGCGTAGGCGGGCAAGTAGTGGGCTGCGCCCGTCACCTCGAGCATTGTGGTCACCCGCGTGCCGCTGAACTTGCCGGTCTCGGGGATGTAGAGCGGATTCTCCGCGGTGAACGTCTCGAACTGCACACGTTGCTTGAGCCGATAGCCGGGAACATAGGCATTGACGCGCTCGACCATGTCGGTGATCGACGCCTCGATCGCCGTATGGTCGGTGTCGCCGTCGACAAGGCAATACACGGTGTTGCGCATAAGGATTGGCGGGTCGGCCGGGTTGAGGATCATCACTGCCTTAGCGCGCTGCGCACCCCCGACGTCACGCAACGCGGCGGCGGTCGTCTCGGTGAACTCATCGATGTTCGCACGCGTTCCGGGCCCTGCTGATTTGGACGAGATCGACGAGATGATCTCGGCATACGAGACCGGAGCAACTGCGCCGACAGCAGCGGCGATCGGCACGGTCGCCTGACCGCCACAGGTCACCATGTTCAGATTCGGCGCATCCAGATGCTCGTCAAGGTTGACAACGGGCACACAGAACGGACCGATCGACGCAGGCGTGAGGTCGAGCACCCGGACCCCGGTGGGCTTGAGTGTGGACCAATTGGCGCGGTGCGCCCCGGCAGACGTCGCGTCGAAAACCAGTCGCACATCGGCGAATTCGTCCATGGCGAGCAGTCCGTCGACGCCCTCGGCGGTGGTGGCGACGCCGAGTCGTGTGGCACGCGCCAAGCCGTCGGAGCTCGGATCGATCCCCACCATTGCAACCACCTCGAGTGGGCCGTCGCTTCGGAGGATCTTGATCATGAGATCGGTGCCGATATTTCCCGAGCCGATGATGGCAACCGGGTAGCGATGAGTCGTGGTCATCGATGGCTCCCTCAGGTGAAGTCGATGGATACGCGGCCAAGACCGGACAGATCCGCTGCCGCAGTATCGCCGGAGTGAACGAACACGGCTGAGGTGATCGATCCGGACATGACGAACTCGCCGGCCCGCAGCCCGATGTCGAACGCGGCCAGGGCGTTCACCAACCACGCCACCGCCTCGGCAGGGTGACCCAGAACCGCGGTGGCAACTCCGGTGTCGACCTGCTCATCGTTGACGTACAGGGACGCAGAAATGTCGTCGAGGTCGGGTGCGTCGTTGATCGGCACCCACGGACCGAGGACCACCGCGGCAGAGCTGGCGTTGTCGGCGACGGTGTCGCACAGAGTGATTCGCCAGTCAGCGATCCGGCTGTCGACGATCTCCAGGGCAGCACCAACTGCGTCGGTCGCATCAAGGACATCGGCGACGCTGATACCTGGTCCCTGCAGCGGACGGCTGAGCCGGAACGCGATCTCCGGCTCGACGCGCGGCGCACAGAGCGACGACACTGGAATGGCGCCTCCGTCGGGATACACCATGGTGTCGAGAATGAATCCGTAATCGGGCTCGTCGACGCCGAGCAACTGTTGCATGGGCGCTGACGTCAGACCGATCTTGCGGCCGACCAGCCGAGCCCCGTCGTCGAGCAGTCGCGTGAGATTGCGCTGCTGAATCGCATAGGCGCCGGCCACGTCGAAGTCGGGAATGCTCTCGCTCAGCGGGGCAATCGGTGCGCTGTCGAGCAGTGCGGTGTGCAACCTGTCAGCCCAGTCGTCAAGGTCGGCCGGTGGCAGGGGAGAGATCATGAGTCCTCGTCTCGTGGTGATTCGGTGAGTCGGAGTGCGGCATCGATCAACATGCGTCCGTGGAGTTCGAACAGCGCTGGTAGATCGACCGAGTCACCGCCGATCTCCTTGGCGATGAACAGACCGTCGGCGCCCGCCATGGCGTAGGTGGCGAGTTGATCGACAGCGGCCTCGTCGAGATCCGGAGACAGTTCCTTGGCTGCTTCGCGAATTCGGACCTGAGCCTCAGCTCGCACCTGCAGATACATCTCGCGGGCGCGCGGCTCAACTGGTCGGCGTTCCAACGCGAGCATCAGTCCGAGCCGCAGGAAGTCGGGTGACTCCAGCAGCGCCTTGGCCACCTGCATGGTCATCTCCGCGACCCGGTCACGAGCCGTCCCGTCGTCGGGCATGCTCCACGCCGACAGCCATCGACCGAAGCTTCGCTCGGTGACTGCCGCGATGAGGTCGTCCTTGTCGGTGAAATGCCAATAGATCGAACTCGCAGGCAACCCGCACCGCTTGCTCACGAGGTTGATACTCGTTCCCTCGTAGCCACGCTCACTGGCGATTTCTGTTGCCGCGTCGAGGATTTTGGCTCTCGACGTCTCGCCATTCGCTCGACGTCGCCGCGATGTCTCTGCCATCGGATCACCCTTCTCGATTGGTCGGGGAGTGGCCGCAATTGCCGTAGTGGTCATTACAGTAAGTCCTTGACGGCCCGTGGTCAAGGTCTTAGCGTAGTGATCACTACAGCTCGCTTATGTGGCATCTCGCCCTGGTGGCGAGGTCAGGCTCTAGGAGACTTCCGTGTCCGACATTCCGCACTACGACGTGGCGATCATCGGCTATGGCCCCACCGGGGTCACCGCGGCCAACCTCCTCGGTCAACAAGGACTGAATGTGGTTGTGCTCGAACGTGATCCGGACGTCTACGGTCGCGCCCGCGCAATTTCAACAGACGAGGAGGTCATGCGTATCTAACAGCAGGTGGGCCTGGCCGACACCCTGCAGCGCGACATGCTGCCCGGCGGCGTCGTCGCATTTGTCGACGCCGAGGGCAAGCCGTTTTCGGAGGTGCAGCCGGCATCACGAGGCGCTGGTCACCCACCGCAGCAGTTCATCTACCAACCTGCCGTCGACACGACGCTGCGCGCCGGAGTGGAACGGTTTGCCAATGTCACAGTGCTGACGAGGCACGAAAGCCTCAAGGTGCTCAGCGGTGCCGACGACGTCGAGATCCTGGCCGCCGACCTGGCCGACGACAGCTTCGTTCGGATTCGCGCGTCGTATGTGATTGCCGCGGATGGAGGGTCGTCGGCGACCCGGGGACAACTGGGCATCGGCTACCAGGGCACGACCTACACCGAGCGATGGGTTGTCATCGACACAAAGGTGCTCCGCGACTGGGAAGGTAGCTCGCGCTTACGTTTTCATTGCGACCCGGCGCGTCCCACCGTTGACTGTCCGACGCCGCTCGGGCATCACAGGTGGGAGTTCCCGGTCCGCGACGGCGAAGACGAGAAGTATCTCGCTACACACCAAGCTATTTGGGACATCCTGAAGAGTCAGGGCATCACCGAGGAGAACGTCGAGATCCTCCGCGCAGTCGTCTACAGCCACCATGTCCGGGTAGCCGACCGTTGGCGTGTGGGCCGGGTATTCCTGGCAGGCGACGCCGCGCACGCGATGCCGCCATGGATCGGACAGGGGATGGCGTCGGGCGTACGCGACGCTGCCAACCTGTGCTGGAAACTCGCCGCAGTTGTCGACGGAAGTCTTCCGGAGTCAGCACTCGACAGCTATCAGGTCGAACGTGAGCCCCACGTGCGCGAGACAACCGATCATGCCGTATTCGCCGGCAAGGTGATCACCGAACGTCGCCCATGGGCGGCAAGCCTGCGCAACAACGTCTTTCGGTTCGCATCCAGGTTCTCCATCTACACGCGCTGGATGGTGGACAACAAATGGATCCCCAATGCCCACTATTCCGACGGGCTCTTCAGCGAGCAGACCCACCCCGCCCGGGGATGGCAGATCCCTCAGCCGTGGGTGCTTGACGAGCACGGAACGCGAATTCACCTCGACGACGTGCTCGACGGTCGCTGGGTCGTGCTCGGTCTCGACGAACGCGACCACACCGCGTGGCACTCGCGCGGCGTCGAAGTGCTGAGAGTACTGCCGGCTGGTGCACGGCCGGCCCCCGACGCCATCGTCGACGCCGACGGCACACTGCGGACGTGGTTCAGCACGCACCATGCTTCGGCCGTTGCACTGCGCCCCGACGGCTTCGTCTACTGCGCTGCCGACTCCGGACACACCCTCCCAACGCCCCCCGCAGGATTGCGTGCGGCGACCGCCACCTCACGATGAAGGAAGCCTGATGTTGGCCCCTCACAACGCATCCCACACCGTCACAGTCAATGGCGATACCGAGATCTTCTACACCGAGATCGGTACCGGCGACCCAGTCGTTCTGCTACACGGAGGCGGACCAGGTGCCTCCGGTATGTCGAACTACGCGCGCAACGTCGACGCCCTGGCCAGCCGATTCCGTGTGATCGTGCCCGACCTGCCCGGCTACGGTCGTAGCAGCAAGAACCTCGAGCAAACCGACCCGTTCGGCGCGCTTGCCGAGGCGATCCGCGCCCTACTCGATCACCTCGGACTCGACACCGCCCACCTGGTGGGCAACTCCTACGGCGGCGCCTGCGCGCTGCGGCTGGCCTTGGACACCCCGCACCGCGTCGACCGGCTGGTGCTCATGGGACCGGGCGGGATCGGCACCACGCGCGGGGCGCCCACCAAGGGACTTAATGCACTACTCGGCTACTACACGGGCTCCGGGCCCAGCCGCGACAAGCTCGAAACCTTCATCCGCACTTACCTCGTCTACGACGCCGAAGCGGTACCGGAGAGCGCAATCGAGGAGCGCTATCGGGCCTCGATCGACCCCGACGTCGTCGCACATCCGCCGCTGCGACGTCCCTCGGGTCTCGGCGCGCTGAAAACCCTGTGGCGCATGGACTTCACCCGCGACTCGCGCCTCCAGACACTCCCGAACCGCACGTTGGTCATCTGGGGCCAGAACGACAAGGTCAACCGGCCGGCCGGGGGACAGATGCTGGTCGACGCCATGCCCAACGCCGACCTGCTGATGCCGGCGCGAACCGGCCATTGGGTTCAGTGGGAACGAGCCGACCTGTTCAACAAGGTTGTGACCGACTTCCTCGACGGCACCTACGCATGAGCGGCCCGATGTTGAGCGCCTCGACGACCGTCGCACCGTCGGTGTTCGGGAACGTACACCTCGGCTACATCGTCATCGAAAGCCAAAAGTTCAGTGAGTGGCGACGATTCGGGAAAGACGCCATCGGAATGCACCTCGATGAGTTGTCGCCAGACGTGATTCGGTTCCGTCTCGACGATCACCAAGCACGGTTCATCATCGTGCGCGGCCCCGCCGAAGACGTCGTCGCCCTCGGATGGGAACTCGACAAGCATGAGGCATTCGACCAGATCGTTGGTCGGGTCACCGGCCGAGGTGTGCCGACTGTGGCCGGCACCGAAGAAGATGCCGCAGTCCGCGGAGTGGAACGCCTGATCCGCTTTCCCGGTCCCAACCGTCTGGCCCAGGAGATCTTCACCCGTGCCCGAGTGACCGATGCACCACTGGCGATGACCAACCAACACGGATTCGTCACCGGCACATCAGGAATGGGGCACGTGGCGATCACGTCTACCAAACCGCAGCAGATGCGCGGCTACTACAACACCGTCTTCGACGTCCGGCTCACCGACTACATCGACGAGACGATCAGCGGCGCCAAGCTCAAGATCCGATTCCTGCGGGTGAACGAGCGTCATCACTCGATCGCCATCGCCAATGTCCGTGCCCTGCCGATCAATCCGATCAGGACTCGCGTTCAGCACCTCAACATCGAGGTCGCATCCCTCGACGACATGACCCAGGCATATCAGCGGGTCAAGCAACTCGGCTTCGACATGGCGCTCTCCGTCGGCCAGCACACCAACGACAAAGAGCTCTCGTTCTACGCACAGAGCCCATCCGGTTTCGAATGGGAGGTCGGCTGGAACCCGATCACCGTCGACGAGAAGACGTGGGAACCGACTACCCACAAGGGGATCAGCATCTGGGGGCACACACCAGAAGGTCAGACGATCATCGAGAAACTCGACCAGTTCCGCCGCGGCGCGCTCTCGCTCCGGCACGACGAAGATCCCGTCACTGCGCTTGCAGGCGTAGGGATTCCGGATAACTGACCGAAAGAACTACGGAGAACCCATCACCATGCCGCGCATAGACACCCACCACCACGTCATCCCTCCGTTCTATCGAGCGGCGCTCCAAGCCGCGGGGATCGACGCGGCCGGAGGACGCGACCTACCCGCCTGGACCCCCGAGCTATCGCTCGAAGCAATGGATGCGTTGGCGGTCAGCACCGCCATTCTTTCGGTGTCGACGCCGGGAACAACCTTCCTCGACGAACCACGCGCCGCCGCCCGTCTCGCGGCGCAGATCAACGACTACTGCGCAGAACTCGCCGGTGGTGCGTCGAGCCGGTTTGGGTTCTTCGCGACGCTGCCGACACCACACCCGACACTGGCCGCGACCGAAGCGATCCGAGCGCTCGACGATCTGAACGCCGACGGCGTTGTCTTACTTGCCAACTCGGCGGGAAGGTACCTGGGCGAGGACGGACTCGAGCCGCTCTGGGAAGAACTCAATGCACGCGGATCGGTCGCGTTCATTCATCCGGCTGAACTCCCTAGTCCGGCAGTAGCGGGAATTCCACCGTTCGCAACGGACTTTCTCCTGGACACAACGCGCGCCGCATATCTGCTCGTCAGCAACAACATTCGGCAGCGGTACCCCAATATTCGCCTTCTCCTGAGCCACGGAGGCGGATTCGTACCCTACGCCGCGCACCGCATGGCGATCGCAATAGCCGGTAGCACGGGCCGCAGCATTGTTGACATTCTCGACGACTTCCGCAGCTTCTATTTCGACCTTGCACTCACCGCCAGCAACGCATCGTTGCCCAGTCTGCTGGCGTTCGCGCAGCGCGGACACATTACCTACGGCTCGGACTGGCCCTTCGCGCCCACGGTCGCCGGCGCCTACTTCACCGCGAACCTGGAGAACTACCCAGACCTCGACGCCGCGCAGCGCGACGCGATCGAATGGTCCAACGCGGCACAGATGTTCCGGCAGCCGTAGCTGGGCGCACCTCATCTGTGTCGATTCACCTTCGGCGGTGCCGAAGGTGGCTTGCGACAAATAAGGTGCGAGCGTTCGTCGCGTATTCAGACTCGGCAGTCACCTGAACCGACTCGACCGATTCTCAGCGAAACGCGGCGACGCCCATCCCAATTGCGCCGAGCACTGAGAGCCAGGTGCGCACCGCGTTCCACGTCCCCCAGGTACTGGCAAACGTGGCCCAGTCCACCGTTCCAGCGGCAAGCCGTTGATTGAGGGGCACGTTGATCGCCACGGTCGTCACGGACGCTACGACGACGAGCACCGCACCGATCACGCCGGCAAGTCCGCGAACGTCACGAGGACCGAATGCAACGATCCCGACCACGACGGCCACCGCCAGCACCGGCGCGAGGAAGAAGACCGCGAGGAACGGTGGACGCTCCACAGCGGAGTTCATCCTGCGCATCGCGTCAGCGCCGTCGACTCCGCTCAGGGCCGCTATCACCGTGGCGTAGGCGAAGTAGAAGCCAGCGAGCACCGCGCTGCAGAGCACGGCCGACCCGATCAGCAATTTCATTGTCATGACTACAAGCATCGGTCGACTCTTTGGCGTTATCCATGCCGAAACGGCTGATTTTCATACGCGAACGTCTAATCTAAGGTCGTGGACCCTCTGTTCAGGATGTTGTCGGGGCTTCGAGCACAGGGCCTGTTCTCACTGCGGCTGTCCATGAGCGCACCGTGGTCGGTCGACATCGACGACGGCGCTCCACTGACCGTGATCGCTGTCGACCGCGGATCGGCGTGGCTCGTCCGACCGGAAGAGGAAGTGCTTCTGACCGCGGGGCAGGTCGCGTTGGTTGCGCACGGGCCGCGCTACGTGGTCGCCGACGAACCCGACCGCGCCCCGACCGTTCGAATTGTGGAGGGCGGCAAGTGCATTGCGCTCCACGAGTCGATGCAGTCTGCGATACACCGAGGTCTGCTGACGTGGGGCAATCACAGCGACGGAGCTGACCAACTCCTCGTCGGAACCTATGCGTCGGCGTCTCAGGTCGGGCGACACCTCATCGAGCAGTTACCCGACTTCACGGTGCTACCGCCCGGCAGCGTCGACGAAACGACACTCGCTCTGTTGCGTCAGGAACTCGCCGACGCGAAACCGGGACACAGCTTCGTCATCGACCGCCTGCTCGACGTTGTGGTGGCCTCCGCAATTCGCGCCGCGGGACCCTTGGCTGGACCGGGGTGGTTGTCCGGCACACTCGATCCGACGGTTGCCGGCGCTCTCGATCTCATCCATGAGTCACCCGAGAAGCCTTGGACCGTAACAGCACTCGGCGCCGCGCTCCACGTTTCCAGGTCCGGCTTGGCCGCCAAGTTTCGTGACAGCGTGGGGGAGACGCCCGCGAGATACCTCACGCGCTGGCGGATGACCCTGGCTGCCGACGCACTCGTCGGATCCGACGACGGCCTCGAGACGATTGCCCGGCGGATCGGCTACGGGTCAGCGTTCTCGTTCAGCAACGCGTTCAAGACGATGCACGGGACAAGCCCGTCGCACTACCGCCGCGAGCGTCAATGAGGGTGGCGAGAAGATCTGTGCCGCTTCGAAAGTGGTGACGCGTCGTCGTGAGTCACGCGCGGGCGGCCCTCGAGACCGCACCTCATCTGTGACGGTTTACCTTCTGCACTGCCGAAGGTGCCGAGCGACAGACGAGGTGCGGATCCGCTCATCGCGCACCAGGGTTGGCGTACGGCGGTGGCCCGGCGCCGCCGCGGCTTACGGCACGGCGGCAAAACGCCCAGCCAGGAACGGCGTCGAATCAACGAGCGAAGCCTGCATTGTGCTGTCATGAGTGGTGGGGTATCCGTGGAAGTTCACCGTGGCGCCCGACGCTCTCATGTCTTTCACCAGCGACGCGGTGACCGGATAAATCGCAGTGTCGTCGAAGTACCCCTCAGCGATGAACAGCGGCTTGGTGAATCCTGACGTGGGAATGTGCTGCATCTCAGCGAAGGCGGCGGAGATGCGCGGGTCGTCGGGAGTCTTCGCGAAGAGCTTCGAGATCTGCACATTTGCCAGCTCGGCATTCATCTGGTCGTCGCACTTGTCGTTCGCCTCGTTCATGAGGCGGTTGCCCAGCGGGCTCAGATAGCTGGCGATGTTCAGCTCCGGGTATGCCGCCTGGATACCCGCGAGAGTGAACACCACGTAGGCCGTGGCGTCTTCAATCGGTACGGGAAGGGACGCGTGCGGCGCCAGCCCGATCACGTATGGGGCGAGACGGTCGAAGTATCCGGTGAGTCCGGTGGACACCGACCCGACGAAGCGTAGATCGGGTGCGTACTGTTCCGCCACGCTGGCCGCCGCCACGGACGCCTGTCCGCCTTGCGACTGCCCGATGGCGGCCCACCTCGTGGAGATCACCGAGGGCATGAGCTGGTGCGCGGCGCGCACCATGTCGATGACGTTGTAGCCCGGCGTTTGGGCATCGGCGTAGGGGTGGTGACCGGTGCCGTCGATGCCGTAGGTGCCCAAGCCGTAATAGTCGCTGGCGACGACGGCATACCCCAGGCGCAGCCAGTGCGACAGGTAGTTGTTGTCCCTGTCGCGGTAGACCGGCCCGTGAATCGATGGGGCACATTGATTTCCGATGCCGACCGTGCCGTGAGCCCACGACAACACCGGGTAGCCGCCGGGTGGCGGCGGTGTCGTCGGGAGGAAGATCGCACCACTGGACAAGCCTGGTCGTCCCTGAGGGCCGCGAGTCCAATAGACGACGCGGCGCTGCTTCCCGGCGTCGGCGCCATTGATGGTCCACACCGACGTGGGGAGCGGCTCAGAGGAAATCGCGGTGCCGTTGGCCATTGCGGCCGCGGCCTGCCCGGGGAGCGCGAGACTCAGGCCGGTTACGGCGGTTGCGACTGCAATCGCGACAGCGACAACTCTTCTCCGCCACGGAATTTCACGCATACTCGATCCTTATCCTTAATCTGAAGTAGCCGACGCAGTGACGTCGAGGAGACGCGCCCGCACGGCCGCATCCGACGTCGAAATCGTGGCCGCGATTGTTCGACGTGCGGTCACATCTACATCGTTGACCATCGTCGGACTGCGCAGAACCATGACATGTCGATAACCCCCTATACCCGGTATGGGGGAGCGTGTGGCGATGCGCCTGCTGCCGCGCCGATACGCCGATGGATGCGCGGGTGGTCGAGATACGTTGTCCGCGTGATCATGTCGTCGACGGCCGAGGCGACCGCGGAGATCACGCGGTCCTGCGCGGCCTCGGCCGGTGTGACGCGATGCTTGGTGCGAGCCCTGGGACGGAATGCGAGGAGGATGTCGCGGCGAATCTCGGGCAGCTCGATCAGGTGTACACCGATGGGCACCTGGGCTGCGACGATGGCGGGTATGGCCGCGACGCCGCTGCCGGATTTCACGAAGGTGAAGATGGCCGCGTAGTCGTCGATCCGAGCGCCGACGTCGACTTCTATCCCCCGGTTTTGGAAGAAGGCCATCGTCGCGCGATCGAACGCATCGTTGGCTGTGCCGAGGATCCAGCGCTGTCCCCGCAACGGTGTCAGGTCGTATTCGCCGGCAGCGGAGATGGTGAACTGGTCGAAGAGGCTGTCTGGCACGGCGAGATACGCCGGTTCTGAGCCCAGCCCGACCACCGTGTATTCGCGGTGGTCGATATCGGGTGGAAAGTGCGGCGCGGCGAACACCAGCGCGACATCCAGTGTGCCGTCGGCGAGCCGTGTGGCCAGTGCGCTGTTCTCGTCGAGAAGGTACTCCACCGAGGTACCGCTGGCGTTTATCGCCAGGTGCAGGGTCGGAAACATCGCGGCACCGAAGCTCGGGAACGCGCCGAATCGCACGACCGCGGACTGTCCGCGCCGCCAGGTGCGCGCATCGGCGACAATCTGGTCGCAGAGTTGCACTATCGACTCGCCGGTGGCGACCACGGACATGCCGAGCGGGGTGACGCGAGTACCGCGGGCAGTTCGGTCGACCACCGGAGATGCCAGCAGTCGCTCGAGCTTGCGCAGGTGGTGGTCCACGGTCGGGAAACTCCAGCCCAGCGCCGACGCTGCAGCCGAGATCGAGCCCGACTCTCTGACCGCGATGAGTGCGTGCAGACCGCGCAGATCCAGTGCCTGTACGTCGAACTCACCACCCTCGGACGGCGCGCCGCTCGCCGTCACGACCGTGTCCGTGCTGCCACGAAGCACCGCGCGACCGACGACCGACGGCGGTCGGGACGACGGACCACAACTGGCGAGTGCATATCGACCTCCTCCGATCGACGCGAGCGACGGCCGATGCCGCCGTGATACCCGGTGGCCGGTGAGCTGTCCGGCCGGCGCTGTGATGGGGCGTGTGAGCGGTAAATATGTCACGGGTAGTAGGTCGCTGCAATCGGCGGAGGTGGTCGTGTGTGGCGCTTCATAGCGTCCACGACTGTGCTTGCCCTGACACTGTTGATCGGTCAACGGTTACTCCTGCACAGTCGGTGTGCCCGTGCGACATGATCGGGCGAACACGCACGAGCCGAGCACCCATCACGCTCCGCCGGCCGCGCCACCACTTTGCTTGCGGCGTCGATCAGATGGCGGTTGAGGCGATGATGTCCGCCGCGGTCGCGGCCGCGTTCGTCGCGGCCAGCTGTTGGTACACAAGGAAACTCACCGGAAAGCCGGGAAGGTGATTCGGGTCGCCGGGACCATCGGAGATCCCGCGTAGGCCGACGAAGGGTATGGCGTGCGACGCCGCAACCCCGGCGACGGCGGCGGTCTCCATGTCGGAGGTGAGATAGCCCGAACCCGAATCGACGTCGGCGAACAGGGTTGTGAGTACACGGGGATCGGTACGGGCAAGCGTATCGACGTCGCGACGAGTCTCCTCAGGGTCTGCGAACGAGCATGGCCTGCAACCGGTCGCGGAGCCACTGCCGGGTACACACGGAAACGTGAATCCTTGGTATGGGTCCTGCTGAGCCCCTTACCGCCGACCACCACCCGCGGTTCTCGGTGCAGATCGATCGGCGGCACCCAGGGCAGCTTGCATCCGCAGGGCGCCAGCGGATTCACGCCGTCGGTGACATGGTTCAGGTGCGGGTGTGCGGCCCGCGCGGCAGCCAGCAGTGTGGGATCCGCGGGAAGTGCCCGTCCTGTGCGGGTGAGGTACCACGTTGCCGGAACCGCGACATCGCCGATGCCCGCCGGCGGTAACCCACCTGCCGTGCCGGAGAAGACGATCCGGGCAATCCGAAGGCCGTGCCGCGAGCAGGTGAGGTCCGCGAACGATGCGTTGGCGGTTCGGGTGGCGTTGACGATGCCGACTCCTGTCATCGCTGCGACGATCGGCTTGCCCCGGATCTCGGTCCGGTAAAAGGTGACTCCGTCATCGGTCCACCGGTCCCGGACGCCGGACGACTTCGCGAGAACCGCGGACAACTCTGCTGGATACGCCGACGTCACCAGAGTGACTGGCCGACAGACGGGTTGCGCACCGGCAGGCGCGGATACCACACATGCCAGCGCGAGCATCGAGGCCGAAACGCAGAGCAGAAGCAATCGCCTCAACCGACCTGGCGTCTCATGCCCCGGAGTCGGTTCGGCTGTGTACCGGGCGACTCTCCGCAGCGTGCGCCGTGATCGTGGCCGGGCTTGTTCGACGTGCAGTCACGTCTACATCGTCGACCATCGTCGGACTGCGCAGAACCATGACATTTCGATAGCCCTCCATACGCGGTATGGGGGGCTACGCGCGGCGCCACCTCCCCGTGTGGGGGAGGCGGCGTGGCGTCGTGAACTTCAGGCTGTGATGAGTTCGTCGTCGGACTTGTTCTTCTCGGCGTATCCGGGAGGTCCGAAGAGGTAGCCGAGGCGTCCGCGCCACGTGTGAGCGCGCGCTGTGTCGCGAAGCATGTTCACTGTCTCGACGTAGTTGTACTTGATGGGATTCTGGGTCTCGACGTCGTGGAGAAGCCCGTACCGCACCGGCTCGGTCTCCTCGGCATACGAACCGAAAATGCGATCCCAGATGATGAACACACCGCCATAGTTCTTGTCGATGTAGGGCTGGTTCGATCCATGGTGCACGCGGTGGTGGGACGGGCTGTTGAAAATGAACTCCCAAGGCGCCCAGAGCTTGTCGATACGTTGGGTATGGAACGGAATCTGGAAGAGGAGACCGGCGGTGTTGAGTAGGAGAATCATCCAGACCGGGAATCCCAGTAGGGCCGCGGGGAGCCAGGCGAGGCTGCGCAGTGTGTAGGACACAGGGTGAAACCAGGGCAGCCGCAGGTTTGTGGACAGATTGAAGTAGTTGCTGGAGTGGTGGACGCTGTGGGCGGCCCAGAGGAGCCGGATGCGATGGTCGCCGCGGTGCGCCCAGTAGTAGCAGAAGTCGGTGACGACCAGGCATGCCACCCACACCCACCAGTGCTTGGCCGACAAGTGCAGCGGCGTCAGCGCTGAGGCAACGACGATCGTCGAGAACGGCAGGATGTACTGAGTAAGCGCCTTGGCGGCCGTGTTGATCAGGTACGTGGCCCAGTTTCCGACGTAGTCGAGCACAGATCGTTTGGAGAACGTGTGGGTGGCGTCGCGGTCTCGTCTGTGGTCAACGTATTCGACGATAGAGAGCAAGATAAATGCAGGTACAGCTGCGAGGAGCAAGGTACTTGTTGCGTTCATGTGCAGAACACTAGAGCTTGTCAAGATGTTTGTGTAAGAACGTGACTCCTGATTTTTGTGTGCTTGCTGTTGCGGTCTAGGTGAGGTGGG
>NZ_LZTE01000059.1:0-1423 GCF_001665925.1 Gordonia sp. 852002-50816_SCH5313054-c | reverse complement strand
GAGATATTGTCAAGATCTGTGGATGAGGTTGTTTCAGGCAGCCTCCTGCTGGTCGGGTGAGGCGGTGCCGGGTTCGACGAGTTCGCCGTTTTTGAAGGTGGCGCCGGCCCGGACGTGAGCGACGAGGTGGGGTGCGTTGACGGCCCGCCATTTCGTCTGTGCGGCTTCGATGAGTTTGTAGGCCATCGCCAGTCCCGCGGCCCGTGAGCCGGGGCCCTTGGTCACCTTGGTGCGCAACCGGACCGTGGCGAAGGTCGACTCGATCGGGTTGGTCGTGCGCAGATGAATCCAGTGCTCGGCCGGGTAACGGTAGAACTCCAGCAGCACATCAGCGTCGTCGACGATCTTGGCGACCGCTTTGGGGTACTTGGCGCCGTAGGTCTTGGCGAAAGCCGTGATCGCGGTGCGGGCGTGGTCGATGTCTTCGGCGTTGTAGATCTCCTGCATCGCTTTGATCGCATTCGGATGGGCCGACTTCGGCAGTGCGGCAAGCACATTGCCTTGTTTATGAAACCAGCACCGCTGCTCTCGGGTATCCGGGAACACCTCGCGCAACGCAGCCCAGAACCCCAGGGCACCGTCCCCGACGGCCAGGTTCGGGGCCGCCATGCCGCGGCGCCGGCACGACCGCAACAGATCGGCCCACGATTCGGTCGATTCGCGGTAGCCATCGGCCAGGGCGACGAGCTCTTTACGGCCGTCGGCCCGCACACCGATCATCACCAACAGGCACAGTTTCTCCTGCTCAAGCCGGACTTTGAGGTGGATTCCGTCGACCCAGAGGTAGACATAATCGCTGGTGATGTCGCGGTCTTCGAAGGCCGCGGCTTCCTTCTGCCACTGGCTGGTCAACCGGGTGATCGTGGCCGCCGACAACCCTGCACCCGAGCCGAGAAACTGCTCGAGTGCCGGCCCGAAATCCCCCGACGACAACCCGTGCAGGTACAGCAGCGGCAACACCGCGCTGACCTCCGGACTCTTGCGTGCCCACGCCGGGATGATCTTCGACGAGAACCGTTGACGTTCACCAGTTTCAGGGTCGACCCGCTTGTCGTTGACCCGCGGTGCCCGCACCGGCACCGCACCAGCAGCGGTCATCACCTCCCGCTCGTTGTGGTAGCCGTTACGCACCACCAGCCGGCGACCGTGCTCATCGACCTGATCGGTGAACTGATCGACATAGGCAGCGACCTCGGCCTGCAGGGCTGCGGCGAGCATCTGCCGGGCCCCGTCGCGCACGATCTCATCGAGGATCGACCGGTGATCGTCGTTGGACTGGTTGGAACCATCAGGGGCGTTGACTACCGTGAGCATGAGGCGTGCCTTTCCGCCAGCGCTGCAACGCTGACTTGATCAAGTGACTACCGGGATCATTCTGCGGGAAGGCACGCCCTCCCAGATCCACAGGTCTTGATCATTCCTC